>DAOWNK010000033.1 GCA_030642635.1 Pirellulales bacterium | reverse complement strand
TGCACTACGGCGACCTGACCGACGGGCAGGACCTTGCGCACTTGATGCACAAAATCATGCCGGAGGAAGTGTACAATCTGGGCGCCCAGTCGCACGTCCGCGTAAGTTTCGACCTGCCGGTGTACACGGCGCAGGTAGATGCGATGGGAACGCTTCATCTACTCGATGCAATCCGTGAATTGGACGCCGGCACGCGGTTTTACCAGGCCTCCAGCAGCGAGATGTACGGCCGTGTGGCCGAGACGCCGCAGACTGAAGCAACGCCGTTCCATCCACGCAGCCCGTACGGATGTGCAAAGGTATACGGCTTTTGGCAAACGATTAACTACCGCGAGGCGTACGACATGTTCGCCTGCAACGGTATTCTATTCAACCACGAATCGCCGCGTCGCGGCGAGACGTTCGTCACGCGGAAGATCACCAGGGCGGCCACCCGCATTAAGGAAGGGCTGCAAGAGAAACTGTTCCTGGGCAACCTGGAGGCCAAACGCGACTGGGGTTTCGCCGGCGATTACGTCGAGGCCATGTGGCTGATGCTCCAGCAAGATCGGGGAGATGATTACGTCATTGCTACCGGCAAAACATATTCGGTCCGGGAGTTCGTCGAGGAGACGTTCGGGCTGTTGGAGCTTGATTGGCGGAAACACGTCGAGATCGATCCGCATTATTTCAGGCCCTCGGAGGTTGACCTGCTGTTGGGCGATTACACCAAGGCGCGAAAAGAATTGGGTTGGAAACCGAAGGTCTCCTTCAAGCAGCTTGTCAAGATGATGGTCGAAAGCGACTGGAAACTCGCCCGAGAAGAACACGTGCTGGCGGCACACCGGTCGCATGAAAGCTGATTTGAAGAAACACGCACATAAAGCCGCGACCGTTGGTCGCGCCGAATGTTGTTGGTGTTCCATACCGTATTTGCGCGACCAACGGTCGCGGCTTTATAGGAATCGAATATGATCGACTTGAAAAAACAGCGGATTGTCATAACCGGCGGCGACGGGTTCCTCGGCAAGCACCTGCAGGCCGAGTTGCTTGGCGGCGGCGTGCCCGAGGAAAATATCCTCGTGCCGTTGATAGATCAGTTCGATCTGACCCGCGAAGACGACGTTGCGAAAATGTACCGGCAGATGCAGCCCAGCGTGGTGATCCACCTTGCGGCACAGGTAGGCGGAATCGGGGCCAACCGCGAGAACCCCGGCCGGTTCTTCTACTCCAACATGGCGATGGGCCTGCACCTGATCGAACATGCCAGACGCGCGAAGTTGAAAAAATTCGTCCAGATCGGCACCATCTGCGCATACCCGAAGTTCACGCCCGTGCCGTTCAAAGAGGAAGACCTCTGGAACGGATACCCCGAGGAAACCAACGCACCATACGGAGTCGCCAAGAAGGCGCTTCTGGTGATGTTGCAGGCGTATCGTACGCAGTACGGACTGTGTGGGATTTATCTGCTGCCGGTAAACCTTTACGGCCCCGGCGACAACTTTGACCATGGCGCCTCGCACGTCATACCCGCGCTGATCCGCAAATTCGTCGAGGCGAAACGCCAAGGCGCCGGGCAGGTGGAGGTTTGGGGTACGGGCCGGGTAAGCCGCGAGTTCCTATACGTGGAAGACTGCGCCCGGGCAATCGCACTGGCCGCCGAGCGATACGACGGCCCCGAGCCGGTCAACATCGGCGCCGGCTTCGAGATCACCATCGGCGACCTGGCCGAAAAGATCCGCCGCATGGTCGGATTTCAAGGTAAACTACTCTGGGACGAGTCGAAACCCGACGGCCAGCCGCGCCGAAGCCTCGACACAAGCCGTGCCGCCGCAGAGTTCGGATTCCAAGCCGAGATGGATTTCGACGAAGGATTGCAGCGGGCCATCAAGTGGTGGAAAGAACAATGAAAATAACCGTCATCGGAACCGGCTACGTCGGACTGGTCACCGGCACCTGCCTGGCCGAGACCGGCAACGACGTTACTTGCGTCGATTGCGACCGGGAAAAAATCGACATGCTCTGCCGTGGTGATATACCTATTTACGAACCGGGGCTGACAGAGTTGGTCGGGCGGAATGCGGTCGCCGGTAGGTTGCATTTTACAACCGACCTTGACTCTGCCGCGAGCACGGCGAAGTTCATCTTTCTGGCCGTCGGCACACCGCCCGCAGAGGACGGCTCGGTCGATCTGTCGGCACTCAACGTGGTAGTCGATCAGATCGCCTCACACCTGGCCGAGGATGCTGTGGTAATCTGCAAGAGCACCGTGCCGGTGGGGACCAACGCCGCAGTGGCCGAAAGGCTCAAGGAGCTTACCGGCCGGGAGTGCGACGTGGCAAGCAACCCGGAGTTCCTCAAGGAGGGCGCCGCAATAGACGATTTTATGAAGCCGGACCGCGTGGTGATCGGCGCCCGACGCAAAGCGGTTGCCGACTCGCTTTGGGACTTATATCAACCATATCTGAGGACAGACAAGCCGTTGTTGGTCATGTCGCCCGAGAGCGCCGAGATGACCAAGTATGTGGCCAACGCACTGCTGGCGACCAAGATCAGCTTCATCAACGAAACGGCCAACCTGTGCGAACGGGCCGGGGCAGATATCAACGACGTGCGACGCGGCATCGGGCACGACAGCCGCATCGGGTTCGCGTTCCTGTTCCCGGGGGTCGGCTACGGCGGAAGCTGCTTTCCAAAGGACGTGCTCGGCCTGGCGGCAGTTGCCCGAGAGCACGGCGTCGCGCCGCTTATCCTCGATGCGGTCGACGAAGTGAACAACCGACAGAAGTACGTGCTGACGGAAAAGATCGAGCGGCATTTCGACAACAAATTGTCCGACAAGACTATTGCCGTCTGGGGACTGGCGTTTAAGCCCGGTATGGACGACGTGCGCGAGGCGCCGGCACTGACACTGATCGACCGGTTGTTGGACCTCGGCGCGATACTTCGCGTACACGACCCGGTGGCCATCGACAATGTGCGCAAAGAATACGGCGATAAATTGATCTATTGCACCCGGCCCGACGACGCACTGAAAGACGCCGACGCCCTGGCGATCCTGACCGAGTGGAAGGAATTCATCCATCCCGACTTCGAGGCCATGCGTCGGATAATGCGGCAGCCGGTTATCTTCGACGGCCGGAATCTCTACGACCCCGGGCAGATGAAGGACGCCGGGTTTGCTTACTACAGCATCGGGCGGCCGGCTGTTTCGTAATGTCGCTTTTCGACGATCTCATCAAGTTTTTGTTCGTAGGCATGCATGGATTGTTGACGGTTCAATTGGATAGTACGCGGAGCAAGCACTGATTAAATCGTACGCTTTGGAACCGGTAACTTGACGCAGTTCAATGACTTTGCCTGTTTCTGATTTTACTGCTTCGATTGCGTACTTGAAATCTGCGTCGCTAGACACCAGGACTGCTACGTCGTAACGATTTTTGAAGGCCAGTATTAGCATGTCTGTGGCTAACATGATGTCCACACCTTTTTCGACTTGACCGATGGCATCAGGTGCATTGAATTTGTTGCCGCAGGATGGACATCCGACCGCATCGCCCATTTGACGGATTTTCTGAAATCTCCCGAATTTGACAGTCAGGTTCGGGATGAACCGCAGTGCATTGAAGAAACGCTGTTGGTTCCGGACTGCGGAATCCATATTGGCATAATTGGCTTCACCGGCGCGAGGCCGAATCAACGGAGTGTTGTAGTAATAGGTCTGCGACAGACGGCGATCAGAACCGGCTAATAAGGCTGCCAGCTTACCAAAGTCAACATTTGTTGGTAACTCAGCATCCTTGAGAGCATGATAGAAATTGCTCCCATCAATGAAAATGCAGACCCGTTCCATCGTTATGTTCTAAAAAAAACTGGAGGTTGCGTACAACCTCCAGGGGCTCATAACTCACCGCTGGCTTGCAGCGGGAGATGGTCAGTATTTAGCTAAGGAAACACCATAGCTCATCTACCGCTATTCTCGGACGTTTTGGAGGAAAAGTCAAGGGCGTCGACTCCATTTCTCGGCATTCTCGTGACAGCACAGGCCAATTTACAACTATGGAGTAACCGTAAGTCCTTGCCAGTTAATCGTTTGGCAAAAAAGGCATCAAGCAAGCGGCTAAATGGATTATCGTCGAACTCGACACAAAATGCCGACCGCTCCGAACAGCATACACGCGGCCAGGCAAACGCCCGAAAACAGGTCGCCGTGGCGCAGATGCCAACTGCCGCGTCGGTTCGGGCGGACCTCGGCCAGGATGGCGCCGGTGTTGCGGCGTGGGCCTTGGCTGAGTATCCGGCCGTCGCCGTCGATCCACGCGGAAAACCCGGTGTTCGCGGCGATCAGAAACGGCTTGCGACACTCCACCGCGCGAAACACCCCGCATATCAGGTGCAGGTCCAACTCGCTGGAACCCCAGAACCAGCCGTCGTTGGTCAGGTTCACCAGCACGTCCGGTTCTTTGCCGTCGGCCCGGAGCGTGTTTATCTGTCGGCGGACGAAGTGCGATAACACGCTTTCGTAGCAGATGTTCGGTGCGATCCGCAGTCCGTCCAGTTGGAACGACGCCGGACGCCTGCCCGCATCTATGCTGACCGGCAGCGGGGTAAGTTTTTGCAGCCAGGCGAACGACTTGGCAAACGGCACATATTCGCCGAACATCACCAGGTGGTTCTTACGGTAGCAGCCGGACAATTTCCCGTCGGATCGGACCATTGCGGCGGCGTTGAACATTTGCATCCCATCGGGGCCGAAATGATGGTTGTCCACGCCCAAGAGAAGCTGCGCGCCCAGCGCCCGGGCCAACTCGCCCATCTCGTGCTGCGATTGCAGTGCGAACTCTTCCAACGCACGCTGGAACTGCTCCGGGGTCCAATTCTTGTAGGCGGCGGGTTTCAGTGCGTTCGCTTCGCAGGTGATAAGCGTCTGGCGGAACATCGTCTCAGGCCAGACGACCAGGTCCACCGGTCCGTATCGTTCGATTGCTTTTTCCGACAGTGCGCGATAGTGTTCGTAAATCCTGGTTTTCATATTGGGGTCGGCCTTCAGTTGCGTGTCGATGGAGCCTTGGATCAGTGCGACCCGCACCGGAGGTTTGGTGTCGGTGGCGGTGTCGGCGACGTTGATACGGACGTAGCCGTACAGCAGCGTGGCGGCCAGCAACACAGCGGCCGGCGCCGTCGGCCATATCGCCCAACGGGTGCCACGGGCATCTTGCCCGTGCTTCTGTTGCAGCACTGGCGAAACGCCAGTGGCACCCAACGCAACCGTACGCGCAAGGCACGCGGCGATGAACATCACCACAAACCCGACGCCGTACGGGCCGGCCAGGTCGGCGATCTGTATCAACTCAATCCACCGGTATTGCGTATGGCCGAGACAGGCCATGGTCATGCCGGTTAAGACGTGCGCCCGGGCAAGCTCCAGGCCGCACCAGACGATCGGCGCGGCCAGGATCACCGGCACATGGAGCTGGTGCACCGCCACGCGCGACAGACCAACAAACAGCGGCAGGTAGAACGCAAAGTAAAACGACAACGCAACCCAGCCGATACTGGTGGCCGGGTGCGGCAGCCGCAGCCAATGCAGCACGGCCAGCCAGAACAGGAACCCGACCGCCCACAGCGCGGCGTACGGCCTTCGGCCGGAGAGTTCCTTCCGCCGGATCAGCACGACCCACCACACCGGCGCGATCCACGCCAGCGGCCACAGCCCCAGCGGCGGCAACGCGGCCCATAGCATCACTGCCGAAACGGCAGCGTATCCGAATGTGGAGCGATACCAATTTGCTAAAAACGAATTCATAACAGCCGCTTGCGGCTTTGCAGGGCGTGATAAGTGCGTTGCGAAGCCGCAAGCGGCTTTTATGAAGTTGTAACCACAGCCAAAAACCGATCGAGGATCATTGTACCACAATCGGTCAGGAAACTCTCGGGATGGAACTGCATTCCGAACAGCGGGAACTCCTTGTGGCGGATGCCCATGATCTCGCGCGTGCCGTCCGGTGCGTCGGACCATGCGCAGACCTCGAACTCATCGCCGAGCGTGTCGGGCCGGATCATCAGGCTGTGATACCGCGTGGCGACGAACGGGCACTCCAGGCCCTCGTACAGCCCGCGGCCGTCGTGGTGGATCAGATCGGTTTTGCCGTGCATCAGCCGTCCGGCCCGGACGATCTTCGCCCCGAACGCCTGTCCGATCGACTGATGCCCAAGGCAGACTCCCAGCAGCGGCACCCGACCGGCAAAGTGCTTTACAGTCGCCACTGAGATTCCGGCCTCGTCTGGTGTGCAGGGACCGGGCGAGATGATTACGTGCGTGGGATGCCGAGCCTCGATCTGCTCGACCGTGATTTGGTCGTTGCGGTGAACTTCCAACTCTAACTTGGGATCGATCTCGCCGAGCCGTTGGACCAAGTTGTAGGTGAACGAGTCGTAGTTGTCGACCAAAAGGATCATGTCAGTTCGGCCTAACCACATTAAACCGTTCATCGGGCAGGATCATCGACGTGATCCTAAGTCCGAACTTGTCGCCTACCTTTACCGCCTCGCCCGTAGCGACCGGATGGTCACCCACCTTCAGTTCCAACATTTCCTCGCACGACTTGTCGAACTGGATGATCGAGCCTGGCCCCAACTCGACTACCTTCCGCAGCGGCTGGCGCTTGTCGGCCAGAGTAACCACCACGGGCACCTTGATTCGCAATAGGCTCCGGGTGTAGTTGGGCAGTTCATTGAGCTTTACCATATCATCGGCCGTGTTTGGCGCAAATAAGACCGCTTGCGGCTTCGCAGGCCTCAAGCCGACGGGCGGCGGTAGTGCTGATATGCCAGGAGAACTTCGTAGAGGTCCATCGAAATCGTGACTTCATCGTCCGCAAAATCTCGCAGCCAGGTCCGTTCCGACTGGACGGCGTCGGCCAGAAGCGGCATAACTTCGGTTAACGGGACGGTCACGGAGGTTTGCGGGGTTGTACTCTGTGCAACGTCGAGGGTGGCGGAATCGCCCTGTGGACCGTAATAGACTCGCAGATGACTTGCGTTCATGGCATCTTACCTATGATTTTATACACCCACCCTGCATGGTTTCCGATTTATCATGTATCGGCAGGAGGTATCTTGCGGATTTGATCTATTTGGGGGAAAATAGGGTTTTTGCCAAACCGATCTATTGGAACGGTGCGATGCGACAAGCCGATCTTCCATACAATGCCGGTTTGTCGGGTAATTTGGATAAAGTATGGCCGATAGGATAACCATCGATTTGCGCCACGTGGCCCGGGGGCTGAATATCCCGCTGGGCCGGGTCCAGGCGGCCGTCGAACTGCTTGACCAGGGGAATACGGTCCCGTTCATCACGCGGTACCGCAAGGACCAGACCGGGGGGTTGGACGAGGAGCAGATTCGGAAGATTCAATCCCGGCTGTCTAAAATGCGGCTGCTCGTCGACCGAAAGCAAACCATACTCCGCTCGATCGACTCCCAGGGCAAATTGACCGAGGAGCTTGCCCGGCAGATTCACGCGGCTGGAACCACCAAGCGTTTGGAGGATTTATACCTGCCGTACAAGCCGCGTAAGCAGACCCTTGCCACCCAGGCACGTTCTCGCGGCTTGGAACAGCTTGCCCGCGAGATACTCGATGCCGAGGCGATCTGTGCCGACCTTGACGCCAGGGCAGCCGACTTCATCAGCATCGATCGCGACGTACCAACCCCTGCCGACGCATTGCTGGGCGCCGGACACATCCTGGCCGAGTGGTTCAGCGAGCGGGCCGATTTAAGAGAGCGATTGCGGGAGATTCTCTCTCGCACCGGCAAGTTCGTAAGCTCGCGCATCGGAGAGGCCCAGCCGGTCGATACTCCGTCCGATACAGAGCAAAAACAAAATGTAGGCCGGGTCGAGCGAAGCGAGGCCCGGCTTATTGAGGGATCGGACAATTCAGAAAAAGGTGGGCCTCGCTCCGCTCGACCCAGCCTACCTCTCAACACAAAAAAACTGAAGAAGAAAAAAACGGAAGAACGGAAGATCAAGGCGTTTCAGGATTACTTCGACTATACCGAGCAACTCAGGAAGATTCCGCCACACAGAATACTTGCAATCAATCGTGGCGAGCGCATGAAGGTACTGAGGGTGAAAATCGAGACGGATATTGACGCAATGCACACCGTGCTCGACGAGTTGCTCGTGCCGCCGGAACATCCGCACGGCGAGTATCTACGCGGTTGTGCCCGGGATGCACTGGGGCGGTTGATACTGCCGAGCCTGGAGCGCGAGATACGCCGCGACCTGACCGATCGTGCCGAGACTCACGCCGTGGGGGTCTTCGCCCGAAATCTGCGCAACCTGCTGCTGCAACCTCCGGTGCACGACCGCCGCGTGTTGGCGGTCGATCCGGGCTTTAGAAACGGCTGCAAAATGGCCGCCGTCGACCAGTTCGGAAACATGCTGGAACAGAGCGTCATCTATCTTGTCGGCAAATCACACCAGCGCGACGCGGCACAGCGCATAGTCGTCGAGCTGATCGACCGCTACCGGCTTACAGTGGTGGCGATCGGCAACGGCACTGCCTGTCGAGAAACCGAAGAGTTTTTCGTCGAACTGATCGAAGGTGAACTGAAAGACCGAGACGTGGCGTATGTGATCGTCAACGAGGCGGGCGCGAGCGAATATTCGACCAGCCTGCTCGGCCGCGAGGAATTTCCCAACCACGACGCCGCACTGCGCGGGGCCATCTCGATCGGGCGCAGGTTGCAGGACCCGCTGAGCGAGTTGGTCAAGATCGACCCGGCCAACATCGGCGTGGGGCTTTACCAGCACGACGTTAAGGCCAAGCACCTTCGTGCTTCGCTGGACGAGGTGGTTGAGTCTTGCGTGAACTACGTCGGCGTGGACGTGAACACGGCCAGCCCGGCGCTGCTTAAATACGTATCGGGCCTGAACCAACTGACCGCACGGCGAGTGTACGAATATCGTCGCAGCAACGGCCCGTTCCGCAGTCGCAGTCAGCTTTGCGAGGTGCCGGGGTTCGGCGAGGCGACGTTTATCCAGGCGGCCGGGTTCCTGAAGATCACCGCCGGCGAGAACCCGTTGGACGGCACCTGGATTCATCCGGAGAGCTACCGGGCGGCCGACGGTGTGATGGCCAGGTTGGAGTGTACGGCCGCCGACCTGACCGACAAGGAGAAGACGGCCGAGCTGTCCGATCGGGCGGCCCGGGTAGACGTGGACGCGACGGCGAAGGACTTGGACATCGGCGCGCTGTTGCTCCATGACATCCTTGCGCAGCTTGCCCGACCCGGCCGCGATCCACGCGAAGACCTGCCACAACCCGTCTTCAAACAAGGCGTGCTGAAGCTGGAGGACCTTGCCCTCGGCATGGAACTGACCGGCACGGTGCTGAACGTGGTGGACTTCGGCTGCTTCGTCGATATCGGGATGCACGATAGCGGGCTGGTGCACGTCAGCCGGTTGGCCGATAAATACATCAGCGATCCGTACGACGTGGTGGCTGTCGGCGACGTGGTGAAAGTGTGGGTGACCGAGGTGGACGGCTCCCGGCGTCGGGTATCTCTTACGATGATCCCCCCAGGTTCCGAGCGACCGCGTCGCGGCAAGAAACCATCGCACAAGGACAAACCCACCGGCGAACAGCCTGCCAAAGGCCGCCGCCGCCGAGCCGCCAAACACACGGCATCGCCCGGGCGCAAAGGGCCGCCTAAACCGAAATATCACCGGCCGAAATCGCGGCCCAAACCGCTGGTGCCTATCACCAACGACATGAAAACCGGCAAAGAACCCATGCGCACCTTCAGCGACCTTGTGCAATTTTACAAGAAGCAAGAACAGGACAACGATACAGAGGGTGGGCAAGGTGAGACGTGAGGGGCCAGAAGAGAGAGGAGAGAGGAGAGAGGAGAGGGGTGGTCACTTCAGTGACCACTTGAACCCCAGTCCCCCACCCAGCCCCCAGCCCCCAGCCCCAATACCGTTGAATTAAGGGACAGAATCAGTGGCACCGGCGTCTCGCCGGTGTGACGTAACTCAAAGTAATACCTATACTTACACATCACCGGCGGGACGCCGGTGCCACTGTGTTTTCCTTGATATTACCACTAATTCAACGGTATTGCCCCTAGCCCCTAGCTCAAATGAACTTCAACGAACGACTCGAAAAGGCGATCCAGCGCGGCCGGCGAATCGGCGACGCCCGGGCAAGGGCCGAAGACGAAAAAGCCGTTACCGAAAAGGACCTGCAGCGACTCCATTCCCAATATCGGCTGGAGCTTTCCGAGCGGATCGAGCAGTGCCTGCGCCAGCTTGCCGAGCACTTTCCAGGCTTTCGGTTCGAGACGATCGTCGGCGAGAAGGGCTGGGGCGCCGCCGTCAGCCGAGACGACATCGGTGTCGGTCGCTCCGGCCGGGACAACTACTTCAGCCGGTTGGAAATGAGCATCCGACCGTTCTCTTCCTACCACGTGCTGGACCTGGCCGCCAAGGCCACGGTCCGCAACCGTGAGCTGTTCAACCGCTCGCACTACCAGCGGCTTACCGAGGTCGATCCGGCGTCGTTTACCGGGATGATCGACATCTGGGTGCTGGAGTACGCCGAACTCTACGCCAACATTTAGCCCCGGGTGAATACACCCGGGGCAATTGGGCAAACACCCCCGGGGCAGTTTTGTACGCCTATGTTTCACCGCGTGCAAAATACTTCGCCACTGTTTAGCCGCCGTGCTTGCACGGCGCGTTTGCACCGCGACAAACCCGGCGGCTCGCTACTCCAACATGGACAAATGTATCACACCGCACGGCCGATTGCAAGATCGGAAATTGTGCCACATGTGTCGGCCGGTGATATTGGCCGATTGACATCCATCTGCAATCGGAGTAAACTTACTAGCCGGCACAATGTTTTGTGTGGGAATCACTGAACGCAACGTGGGGATCGAGCATGGCCGACCCAATTCTTCAACAAGACCCTTGCCTGGCCGAGATCGTCCGTCGGTTGGTAAAGTCGTTCGAGCCGGAGCGGGTTTATCTTTTCGGGTCCAAGGCTCGCAACGACGCAGGGGCCGACAGCGATTATGATCTGATGGTCATCGTACCGGACGACGCCGCGCCGCAGCGGCGACGAAGCCGGCTGGCTTACAAGGCGCTGCGAGGGACCGCAGCCGCAGCCGACGTTCTGGTTTGGACCAGCCGGGCCTTCGACAGTAGATTGCACCTGGCCGCGTCGCTGCCGGCAACAATCCAGCAGGAAGGGAAGTTGCTGTATGTCGCATGACCCGGCCTTACTGACTACTGTCGGCCTGACACTAGGTTTTCACAGCGAGTTGCTCGCCAAACCCTCAATGCCGCGCGTTGCAATTGAGATTTGACGCCACCCCCTAAGTAAAGGTGCTTGACGCAACATATAAACAATGGTATACTAACTGTGCAATGTACAAAATCCGCTCATACGTCGACACTTCTGTTTTTGGTGGTACGCAGGATGAGCAATTTGCCGAGCCGAGCAGGAGATTTTTCGATCGCGTACAAAACGGCGAGTTTATTGTTTTGCTGTCAGCCCATACGGTTGATGAATTGTTGCCGGCACCGGAGCAGATAATGCAGGTCTTACGTGACTTGCCGGAAAATTGCGTGGAAAGGATCGCTTCCGGCGAGGAGGTTAGGACTCTGGCCGAGGCATATATAAAGGCCGGTGCGTTGGGTGAGGCGTCGCGAATGGACGCCCTCCATGTGGCGGCCGCAACGGTTGCCCGGGCCGAGTTGATCCTGAGTTGGAACTTCAAGCACATTGTCAACTACGACCGCATACACATGTTCAACGGCGTAAACGTTCTAAACGGCTATCCGGCGGTCGAAATATACAGCCCATTGGAGTTGAATTATGGCAACGAAGACCAAAACATTTGATTGCGTGGAAATGAAGCACAAGGCCCAAGAGGCTTTGTTGGCCGAATTCGAATCGCGGCGAGAGGAATTCGCCACACTTACAGATTTTCTCAATGCGAAGGTTTTGGAATCTGATCGGGCGGCTGCTGTCTGGACAAAATTCGGCGGCGGGGGGAGTAAGGCGCTCTAACAAAACCAGCAAGACGCAGGGTTTATTTTCCAGCTTAGTGGTGTCACGTCAACCAAAACTCCTCTTTTTGGAGACCGATCAATGGGATATCCGGGATATATCGAATTGCTCGTGTTATTAGCGATTTGTTTTTTCGTGGTTTGGAGAGCACTGGCAAGAAGCCCGGTGTTGGTACTACGACGGTTTGAATTACGGAGTCATCCACAGAAAACTGAAACACCACTGGTAGAAATTGTTGGCCGCAACCCGGGAATCATTGCGTTCATGCTGACAGTCATGGGACTGAATGATCAAACAACCTTCTCAATCAACACTTTTGAAGTCGAATATTGATCCGTGAGTTTTTTCGGTCAACTAACCACACTCATTCCGTTGTCTCGCGTAGCATCTGTGACGGCAGGCGTAAAAAAACCGGTTGAATACTTGATCGTAGCTGCATTCTTGCTACTCGGAGGATTTCTTGGATGCATATGGTTCCGTGTGATTGTTGCATTTGCCATTGTCATAATAATCGCAGGTGTTCTAATCGTCTATTACTTTCTTTCCAAGAGTATCCTGTTGCAAGTTTCATCCAACGCAGGTCCAGAGATTTCAGTGCGATTTCGACCGGGCGTGATCGAGGGTGTGCCAGTGGATGCCGAGAAAGCTCTCGCGGCGGTCGGTGTAATCCGTGATCTGATTGTCTTAAAGGTGGCAGGAGAGATTCTTGACGAACCCTGGACAATAACGCGCAATAATGCTAATGTGGGTGTACAGCAATCAGAAATCGTTCACCAGACCGTCCAACCGCCTCCCTCCCCAATTACCGAACCGACAGTAGATCGTGTTCCTGTCCCGGTGCAAAGCGACGAACGGATAGCCCACGAGGCCCTAGTTGATGCAGTTCGCCTCTTCAAGGCAGGCTCTAAGGATGCTGCGGTGGCTGCACTTACTAAAGTTGTAAGGCTTTATCCCTCAACTTCAGCCGCCCAGAAGGCACAAAGCAACTTAGAGAGCATTAGGCTAAGTGACCGGACTAGATGACCTACTACACGTTAACCGGGGAAACTGTGGAAAATTGGGGGCAGGGCTTCGTCGGTCGTTGTCGCCATTATCGTTTCTCTTTTGACGCTGTTTTTTCGTGCATTGTATTGTCAGCGTACCAGCGCCAACATGAAATATAAATATAATCGGCGCGAGGGCATTTGTCAATGCTCGTCGGAAAATCAAGTGTCACCGATTTGCATTTTCAATCGGCATTGCTTTCAAGCCAGGCGACGTCTGCCAGGTCTTGTGGTCGGCCGGCGGCCTTTTTGTTTTGCAGCAGATCGCGGCGGCTGAGGACGGCAAACTTGTGGCCTGCCACCTCGGTCTGTTGCCGATCGGCCCATGCATCATCGAAATTCACCCCGTCGATCGATGTCAGCAGGTCGATACGGCACGGAGCGGCGCCGATTTGAAAGACGATATCCGGGGTCGTCAAGTCTTCGACGGTCAGGTCGAACAGCGGCGCCCGAAAACGCTTCAATGCACGCCACACGCGTTGTGCGTTCTCGTCGGCCGGACGGATCCAGATGTCGATGTCGCCGGTCGCGCGTGGATATCCGTGGGCCGCCAGGGCGTATGCGCCTACGACCAGAAACTCAACGTCCTCGGCGGATAACGCGGACAACATGTCGCTGAAAAGAGGATTCATCAACCGGCTCTCCTTTGAATGCCCAGGCGTCCAGCGCAAGCTGCCACATCATGCCGATTCGTTCGGCGGGCGTCGCGTGCTGAAGGTCGCGTTCGGCGCCTTGCTCGGATAACTTTCGAACGCGAATCGTGCGGGCTGGATCGGACATATGGGTAGCGTACCATCTTTCGACGGTAAACGCAAAGTGTATTAGCTGTCAGTTGTCAGCTATCAGTTGTCAGCCATTAGTCGCCGTGCCGGCGGCTGCTAAACGGGTGGTTGTGCCGGCGGAGGTAATCTTCTCAACGATTATCCCTATGAATTTATGGTCATGTAATACCCAACCACTGACGTATTGAACGATCCAATTGTTGTGCGTCTTGCGAAGACAGTTGTCCAATTGATTTGATAATCAGACTCGAATGCACAGTATATATTCCCCGCTTCACGGCTGACGAAACGTTCAGGCCCGCAACTGCCCGATCAGTGAGGACAAATTCACCGGCAAGCAAGGTATTCGTTCTACTGGTCAACGGCACGATCAAACTGTCCTCGGAGACGTGCGGTTGATTGACGACAATCGCCGGCCGTATCTTGGAGGCAGTCAGGTCTGAGAACGGATAACGTACCAGGATGACGTCATATTTCGAGAAGCTGGGCATAGACGTCATCCTCTACATTATCCCACACGGCAGAGAGAGATTTCTGGCCGGCCTGGAGCCAGAACTGCCTTTCATCTTCCGGCAGGAGTGTTACCAGTAACTTTGCCCCTTCCGGCAGATGCACCTGCTCGGAGAGTTCGACCTTGCCGTTGTGGACCACTCCGCATACGGTTTGCAACATTTTACATGCCTCCACATGATGAACCACTATTGTCTATCGTACCCAGACGCCGGTGGTTCTGTCAACCACCGCTGTTCCGGTGAAATTGGTGCGTTTCACGCACCCTACACGGAGTTAAACGAGCGACTTTGCCGCCGATACGACGTTCTCAACCGTAAAGCCGAAATGTTTCATCAGCACGCCGGCCGGGGCCGATGCGCCGAAGCCGCTCATGCCGACGAACCGCCCGTCGATGCCGATGTATTTCCGCCAGCCCTGTTCGATGCCGGCCTCGACCGCAATTCTAGCAGTCACTTCCGGCGGCAGCACCGCACGGCGATACTCGTCCGGCTGGGCGTCGAACAACTCGAAGCAGGTCATGCTCACCACTCGGGCGGAAATCCCGTCGGCCGCAAGCCGCTCTTGTGCTGCAAGGCACAGCGACAGTTCGCTGCCGGTGGCTATTAGTATCACGTCGGTTTTGTCGCCGTCGGCATCGGCCACCACGTATCCGCCCTGCTGCACACCGGCCGCCGAGGCGTATTTTGTGCGATCCAGCGTCGGCAGGTTTTGCCGGGTGAGCACCAGTGCGGCCGGTTGGTCCTTCAGTTGCATAATAGTTTTATACGATTCGGCCACTTCGTTTGCGTCGGCCGGTCGGAATACGGCTAGGTTGGGTATTGCCCGAAGTGCGGCCAGGTGCTCGACCGGCTGGTGTGTCGGCCCGTCTTCGCCCACGCCGATCGAATCGTGCGTCAGGATGTAAAACACCGGCAGCTTCATCATGGCGGCCATGCGCACGGCCGGCCGCATGTAGTCGCTGAACACAAAGAACGTGGCGCAATATGCCCTAAGTCCCGACAGCGCCATGCCGTTGCAGACGGCGGTCATGGCGTGCTCGCGGATGCCGAAGTGAAAGTTTCGCCCCGCGTGGTTATCTGCCGAGAAGTCGCCGCCGGCGTCGATCAGCGATTTGTTCGAGGGGGCCAGATCGGCCGAGCCACCCAGCAGCCACGGCACGTTGCCGGCGATTTGGTTCAGCACCTTTCCGGACGACGCCCGGCTGGCGACGCCTTTTGCATCGGCCGGGAATTCTTTGATATCGGCGTCCCAGCCGTCGGGCAGCTTGCCGCGTGCGATCAAGGCGAGTTGCTCTGCCTGCTGTGGATACTTCGCACTATATTGGGCGAATTTCCTCTCCCAGTTTTCTCGCAACTGCTCGCCGCGCTGTCCGATGCCGTCGCGGAAATGGGCCACAACCTCCTCGGGCACGACGAACCGCTCCTCCGGGTCCCAGCCGTATGCCTCCTTCGTCAACCGCACTTCGTCTTCGCCGAGCGGCGCGCCGTGTGCGCCGGCGGTGTTCGCTTTGTTCGGCGAGCCGTAGCCGATGATGCTGTGCGTGATGATAAGCGTGGGCGCATCGTCCGATTGCTTGAAGAACTCCAACGCGCCGCGCATTGCGTCCAGGTTGTTTATGTCTTCCACTTCGAGCACGTTCCAGCCGCAGCCTGAGAACCTTGCGGCCACGTCTTCGCTGAACGCCAGCGCGGTTTCGCCCTCGATTGTGATTTTGTTGTCGTCGTAAATCCAACAGAGGTTCGACAGTTTCAGGTGCCCTGCGATTGAGGCGGCCTCAGCCCCGACGCCCTCCATCAGATCGCCGTCGCTACAAAATGCGTATGTGTCGTAGCCGAAAAGCTCGAACTCCGGCCGGTTGAACTGCGCGGCCAACCACCGTGCGGCCACAGCCATGCCGACGCTGCCGGCGATGCCCTGGCCCAGCGGTCCGGTGGTGATCTCGATGCCGGAGGTCTCGCCGTACTCGGGGTGGCCGGCGCACGGGCTGCCGAGTTGCCGGAAGTTTTTGATAGCATCAAGTGGTATTGCAAGCCGGTCGGTAGGTCGGCCGTCCTGGTCGAATTGCTTCACCTTGCACAGGTGCAGCATCGAGTACAGGAGCGTCGAGGCATGGCCGCAGGACAGGACGAACCGGTCGCGTGCGGGCCAGTCGGGCCGTGCAGGGTCGTAGCGGAGCACGTCGTTAAACAGCACGTAGGCCGCCGGCGCCAGTGCCATCGGCGTGCCCGGGTGTCCGCTGCCGGCCGCCTGCACGGCATCCATCGAGAGTGTCCTGATGGTATTTATTGCCAACAGTTCGATTGAGTTGTTCGGTTTGGTCATTTTTTCTGCCGTTTAAGTTTTTGGCTCTTCCGTTTTTAGGTGCAAAACGCTAGAAACACGGCCTTCAGGCCGGCGGCCATCTCGCGTAGCTCGGCGATGCTCCGCTGGACCGCTTCCGAGGCCCGGTTCAGGTCCAGAATCAGCCGGCTGAAGAGTGT
>DAOWNK010000323.1 GCA_030642635.1 Pirellulales bacterium | reverse complement strand
TTGACACGGCCGGACCGGACATGGTATTTGTAAGTTTATGCTAGCTGTTAGCAAGCATTCGTTGTTGAGGATCAAGGCCTCTGAACCCTAAAGCTCAACCCCTCGAAAAGTGCGGACTTCGCACTTAAAAACGGAAGAGCCCATAACTTCAACGGCACGCTCACCACGCGCAATCGTCCTGGGTCCGACCGAAAACGCCCACTCCAGGCGGCCTTGGAACGGTTCCTCGGCAGCGACGACGTAATGGAATTCGACCCGTCGGTCGGCGAATATTCCAGACCATCGCTCAACCGGACGGACGACTAACCCCTTTTCGGCCCGCGCTGCACCGGAGAATGCCACGGCCAGAACGAAAAAGCAGATCGCATGGGTGCAAGCACCCGCGCTGCGAGACTTTGAAGCAGACATGCTCTCTTCCGAAAGAAGTCCGGTTGGCACAACCGCTAAGCATAAAATTTGAAAGATCACTCTAACATAAACCGTTGGGTGTATCAATTCCCCCGATTAGTTTGCATTGTACGCGAAACACACCACCCGCAAGCGGGGCAGCAGGTTGCCACGCCGCTCATATCACGCATACCAACTTTTTACCCTTGCACACCTTTGGCGTTTTCACTATGATTCGCCCCCTCTTCTGCGGAAAGTCAGCGTCGGACAAATCTCCATGAACAAATCGGCCGTTACAATCGCCTTGATTATTGCCGGCGTGGTCTTGCTATCCGGCTGTGCATCATCGCCATGGTCGGCCACATCGACGACGAGCCGTCCGGCGGCGGTCGAAACCGAAACTGCCGAGCCGACGCCCGTTTCGGCGACGGCCGGCGATGGGCAGTCGCAACCGGCGGCGATGCAGGAGGTCATGGCCGAGTTGCAGCAACTCGGCACGCTGGACGGTGCCGCACAGAAGAAGCTGATGGCGGACTTGCACGAGACCGACCCTGCGCTTTGGCCGCTGGTGTTGCAGCAGTTTCGCGCGACGGTGGCGTATCGGCGTCGTGCCGAATCCACCGCTGAATCCGCCGCCGAACCGTCAACAACCGGCGGTGAACTCTCACAGACGGTAGGACGCCTGCCGACGGCCGACGAGGTCGCCATGACGCCGGTCTCTGCTCCGGGCGGCAACTATCCGAGCACCACGCACCCTCAACTTGTCGCTGGCCCCGGCGAAATTCCAACGAAGGTCGGGCAAGGCGACACCGCATCGGGCGATGTTGCGGCGGCATCGTACAACGCGGCCGTGCCGGCCGATTGGCGCCGGCAGGTCGATTCTGCCGCCAGGGCGTTAGGTTCCCAGCTTGACGACTCGCCGGAATCGCCGGAGGATATCGCCCGACACGTGCAGTTGCGGATGCTTTACCTGTTGGCCGGTCGCCGCGACGAGGCGCTTAGGGCGATCCCGGCCGTCGCACCGGCGATGCAGGACTTTTGGAAGCAGCAGCTTTACGGCATCTCGACCTGTCTGGACACGCAGGGCGCGCCCGACGAACTTCGACGCACGGCCGAGGCGAAACGGATTCTCTCCGAGGCGGTGGCCCGGCTGGGCGAGTCGGCGCCGCTGGTGGTTCGCAACCCGACATTTTGTACGAACATCGACGGCTACGGCTGCATTACGCCGTTCGAGCAGAACGAGTTTGCCCCCGGTCAAGAGGTGCTGCTTTACGCCGAAGTCGAAAATTTTTCATCCGAAGCGACACCAAAGGGATTTCACACAGTCCTACGCAGCAGTTACCATATTTTCGACAGCCGTGGCGGCCGGGTAGTCGCCCACGACTTCCCCGAAACCGAGGAACACTGCCAAAACATCCGTCGCGACTTCTTCATCGGCTACCGCATCGTGCTGCCCGAGCGGCACGTCTACCCCGGCAAACACACGCTTCAGCTTACCATCGAAGACCCGAAGAGCCGGAAGGTCGGCCAGGCGTCGATCGAGTTTACGATCAAGGCCGATTGATGTGGTCAGTGGCCAGGGGTCGGTGGTTAGTGGCTGGGGGTTCCGACGGGGACAACCGCGTATGTGAACTCGCAAGTGTCGTTTTCCCGGGATTTTGTGAATTGTTGGATATTTTGGAAGCATGTTTTGCCTGTCCAATAATTCCAATCGACCGCTGCCGGCGGTCACACGTTGTTGTCCAGCATCGAATTCCAATAATTCACCAACTCTTCGGTTCGACATGATTTACGTGATTTACAAGATTGAAGCTTGCCAATCTTGATAATCTTGTCTTTTATACTTATCGAATTCTTTCGCTTTTTGCGTGAGACTTGGAACGAGATAAATTGTCAAAAATCAAACGAGTGTTGGCATACTGCTCCAACATGGACAAATGTATCACACCTCGCGGCCGATTGCAAGACTGGGAATTGGCCGCTTTAAGGAGAACACCGTGAAGGACCTGGAGGACGCAGAGATTTTGGTGACATTTCAGCACGTAGGATGGGTGCTTGCACCCACGCGATTGCGTCATCTTCCCTGTCGGTTCAACACTCGGTCAAAAAATGTTCGTAGTGACCGCATTCATGCGGTCTTCCCGGCCACTCAGCCGCACGGACCCGATGAATCGGGTCACTACAAACGGGTTGGACGGATGTTTACGATCCAGGGGGATACCACACGGACCTGTTCTCGGGGAGCAGGCCGACGTGGCCTGCTTCCCAAGGACCGCAAGTCTTATGAGCTTTTTCACGTTATCACCAATTCTCTGGAGGTACTTAAAGATGCAACGTTCCATGTTTATTTTTGTGTTGATGTTGTTGGCCGCGGCGACGATGACCGATACGGTGTCGGCACAACGTCGAGGCCGGTTGTTCAGACGCGGACGGGTCTCGAATCAGTCCGCTGCGGATACGGCCAAGCCGGCGTTGGAAAAGGCGAATGAGGACGCGGACGCGACACAAACGGAAGCGCCGATCCCTGATGCCAATGCAACAATTACATTTG
>DAOWNK010000342.1 GCA_030642635.1 Pirellulales bacterium | reverse complement strand
TGGTGGTCTGGCAACTGGCCAGCAGCCAGGCTCCCCAGGCCGAATCGTTCCGACGGTTGCTGGTCCGGCTGAGCGGCCGCCAGATGAAGCGTGGCAAGCCATTCACCGCCCCGGCCATTCTGGCTGGCCTCTGGATGCTTTTGAGCATGCTTCGAGTGTTGGAAAACTACGACGTTGAACATATTCGCTATCTCGCTCAGCCCATGCTAGCCGACGTCCGTGCCGGCCCCGCTTGTGCTAGCAAACTTGTGTAGATACTAATGGCCAAAGGGGCCGGGAAGCCGTTCGAGGTGCTCAACACACCCGGTGGAACGTCGGTGGCCACTTTCGGCCGCTCCTGTTACGTAGCCAACGCCGGCCAGAATGAGCCCTGGATCGCCGACCCTCCGTACGAGAGCTATGAAGGAATTGCAGACGGACCGCTTTACCGCAACTCCTGCACGAAATTCGGCAGTGTCACCGATGGACTTTCCAACACGGTGTTCGTGGGAGAACATCATCCCATACTCAGCAACAAGACCTGGGTAGGTGTTGTTCCGGGGGCGTTGACCTGCCCCAAGCCACCGTTCGACTTCAACCCGTGTGAGCCTCTTGGTGCACTCATGGTCAACGTACATAGCGGTCCTTGCCACGTAGGACATGTACCAGGAGAGCCGCCGGTGATTCATCCACCCAACAGCCCGGCATGCGCCGTATGCCAAATGTATGCCGAGCATCCGGGCGGTTGTAACGTGCTGCTGGGGGATGGAAGCGTGCATTTCATCTCCGAGACTATCAATCAGTTGACCTGGGCTGCCATGTCAAGCATGGCAAAGGGGGACTTCGTTGACGAGGACCAGTTCTAAGTCTGTAATCATTTAAGAGAGGGTGACATGATCACTAAAAAATCCGAGGTGCTGACGTGGTTTGCAACCGCTACTTTTGCACTCTTAGTGGCCGGTTGTGGGCCGCCGCAGGCGGCACCGCAGAATCAGCGGCTCATTGCCTCGCTTAGAACCGCAATATCAGCGCAGAATTCTGAATGGCTTGAGAAAAATGCAGAAGTGCTTGAAAAGCGTCGGGCGGCCGGTCAAGTATCCGACGTGGTACTGCAAACTTTTCAGACCATTATTGACAAGGCAAGAGCCGGTCAGTGGGAGGAGGCAGAACGGGAAGTCATGGCGTTTCAGAAAGCGCAGCGGCCCACTCGGGAACAGATCGACCATGTGACCAAAGGTGCCAGAAAAGCTGCCAGTTCCGTAGTCCCGTAGGTTATGCTTTAGCATAACGCCGGCCGGCCGTGATCGACCGCGTGCCACTGCTTTGCAAAAGCAGTGTGCCTGGAAGACGGTAGCCGGCGGGTGTGGCCAATTCCTGATCTTGAAATCGGCCGGGCGATTGGGTATATTTGTCCACATAGTGTAGTGGTATGCACATCGCTCCTTGAAAATTCGTTTCGTTTTAGTTTAGCCGGTGTGCTTGCACGCCGTGTGGTTTTTTCCGGATAACGTTTTGCTTACTTCACACGGCGTGCAAGCACACCGGCTAAACGAGTGAGTTACAAATATCTGAATAGTTGCCAAAATACAAAAACGACATAGGGGCCACGGTGACCGGCAAGGTTTCCAAACAGTTCGATAAACTCGCCGCAAAGGCGAAAAAAACGTTCAAACAACACGTCGGCGCCGACCGGATTCGTATCCAGGTCGGCTCGGCTACCTGTGAACATGCCGCCGGTTCCCGAGAGGTGCTCGACGAATTCCGCAAGCACGTGGCCGCCTCCGGCCGAGACGACATCATGCTGCATCAGACCGGTTGCACCGGCCGGTGCAGCCGAGAGCCGATCGTCGGTGTGATCGTGCCGGGCCGGATGCCGGTAAAATACGAGCGGGTAGACCGGCAATCGGTCCATGAGATATTCACCCGCCACGTGCTCGGCGGGGAGCCGGTGCTGGAAAAAGTGCTCGACGGCCCGATCGAACGGATCGCCAAGCACGAGATACTCATCTGCGGCAGCGCCCGATGCGGCTGGGTCGGACAAAAACGGCTCGGCAAAAAACTCCGCGAAAAACTCCATGCGGCGAACCTCGGCGACGATGATGTCAGCATTACGCCGGCAAGCTGTTTCGGTGCATGTCGGCTTGAGGAGCCGGGCAAGTATGCACACATGCTACTCCGGCCCGACAAAGTTCTATACCGCATCGAGAACGACCGTGACCTGGACGAGATCATCCAGCAACACATCGTCGGCGGCAAGGTAGTTGATCGGCTGCGCGTGTCCGGCAAGACGGTCGGGCGAAAGTTCTTCGAGTTGTACGGCGACGTTGCATTCTTCAATCAGCAAACCCGCATTGCGCTGCGGCACAACGGCGTGATCGACCCGGAAAGCATCGAGGAATATTTTCATTATCGAGGATTCCAGGCGCTTGCCACGGTGTTGGAGAACGGCGACCAGCGGTGGGTAATCGAGGAGATTACCCGCTCGCAGCTTCGCGGCCGTGGCGGCGGCGGCTTCCCCACAGGCAAGAAATGGGCCATGGGACAAGACGCCGACGAAAAAACACGCTACATCATCTGTAACGCCGACGAAGGCGATCCCGGCGCGTTCATGGATCGCA
>DAOWNK010000184.1 GCA_030642635.1 Pirellulales bacterium | reverse complement strand
GAACGCCGCGCCGGAGATAATAAACGGTATTGAAGATCGTTTCCCTACGGCACGGCGTATGGTGGCGGCGGATAGATACTTGCCAGACTCGGCAGGCACGATCGATTGTGTCCAGGCATGTTCTTCAGCAACCGGTTCTGCATTTACCAATTTGGCTTGGGCTGGTTTTGCAGGCGGCGGCATCGGCGGTATAGACGCCTTGACGGCGAGGTGTTTCCGCAAGTTGCGGTCGTAGCCGGCCTTCTTTTCCGGATTCAACAAGCACACCCGTGCAGAGGCCACCTCGTTGAGCAGCTTTTGCGACTGTTCTGCGTGTCGGCCCGACTGGTAGGTGTGAAGATGGGCCATCTGGCGGTCGGCGGCCGCCTCGATTACGTCCGGGTTGTCCTCGAACTCTTGAATCCCGAGCAACCGATAGTGATTCGGCGGCTGTTCCTCCAGCCGGATACCAAGCCAGCGATGATACGGATCGAACGAGTCGATCATAGTATTACCCGATTATCTGAACCGACTTTTTATTATAGCATTAACCCCTGCATTATAGTGATAACTGACTGGGGTGCAAGTGGGGTAGCATTTAGCGAGCCGCGGGGCTTGTCCCCGCGCATGGTTCGCGCCGGGATAAACCCGGCGGCTCGCCTCTAAACTTACCTGCTCAACTCCTGGAACAGCGGCAGGTAGCGATAGTAGACCTCCAGCACAAGCAGGTGCATTGCTGTGACGTAATGCCGGCCGCCGGCGTGACCCCAGCGGTCTACGGTCGGTTTGCCGGGATGCCAACTGCCGGCAGCCCAGCCTTTGGTCCCCTGTCGGCCCTCGGCCAGCGGACGAAGCCGATCGTTCCGGGCCGTCCAGTACTCGCCGCGCATATGGAACATCGCCTGCGTGGCGTAGTACCAGTAGTAGCAATCGCGGGCAGGACGGTCCTTGGCGCCGGGGGTCGGCAGATTGGCCTTGAGGTAATCGGCGCCGGCCGTCAGTCCCGAGTCGCTGCCGCCGCGGCCCAGGTACATTCGCATGAGCATGGCCTCTGCGGTCATTGCCAGGCTAGGGCTGCGGCCGCGGCGTTGCTGGGCGGTGGCCGCCGCGTACGGGTTGTAAACGTAAAGTCCACGCCGAGTAGGCGCCGAGGCCCGATCGAGCCAGCCGCCGACCTTTCGGAACGCATCTACCGGCACGTCCAGACCGGCCATTTGCGCACTCTTAAGCGCCATCACCGGCCAACCGCTGACCGAGGTGTCAGTCTCCAGGCCCGGCTTGTATCGCCAGCCGCCGTATGTGGGATGTTGCGAGTTGACGATGAACTCAACCGCCAGACGGGCCGGCTCGCGGAGCTTCGGGTCCTGCGTCATGCCGTACGCCTCGCACAGCGCCATAGCGGCGATACCGTGACTGTAGAGCCAGGTATAGCCGGTACCGCCGCTGGTGGAGAACAAATCGCCGTCGGGCCGCTGGTGTTCCACAAGCCAGTCGATTCCACGGTCGACAATCTCCCGATGTTTGTCGTCCAGGTGCGTATAGCCGGCGCCAAGATATGCCAGCAGCGCCAAGGCGGTGGCGGCCGAATCGGACTGCATTTGCCCCAACGCCGGGTCGTCGTATTCTACCCCAGGCGGCAGTTCGTGGAGGCTCCAGTGCCCGTCGGGGAATTGCATTCTGGCGAAGAAGTCCAACCCCATCTCGACTGCTTTTTCTGTGCCCTCCGTGCCGCCGTGGGCCTGGATGATTTTGGCACGGTCGGAGAGGTTGCGATGCCGGAACGCATCGGTCGGCCGACCGACGAGTTGGTCGGCGATGGCCAACTTGCCGCCGCTGCGCTCGATCATAAACCGTCGCGGGACCATGTGTACGAGCCGGCTTGCCCGACGTGCCCGACGGCTGGGCAATCCGACTTCAGGCGATAGATCGTATCCCAATCCGCCCGGTCCTGCCACGGCGACGATCTGCACCGGCAGTCCGCCCTCCTGACAGCCCGGCTCCGCGCCGGCGCCGCTAACTGTAACCACCTCGGCGGCATTGCCTAGCGTTGTGGTAGCTGCGGCGGTGGCAACCGGCTCTTCCTGCAAGGCACCCGTCTCAGAGATTCCGCGTGGCATTCCGGGAATATCGCTTCGGCCCGGCGCTCCGCGTCCGACCTGAGCTGCCAACAATAAGTGCAACGGCTGGTCGCCGGCAGGTAGCCGTCGCCGTCCCGGCACCGTCCCCGGCGTGGTCGATGCTGGGCCGATCTCGATGGCCGAGTCGATCGGCACACGGTCGACAAACTCGCCGGGCAGGCCGCCGCTGCGCCGCCGTGGGCTGTTCGCCATGATTTCGATCTGCCGCACACGTCGGGCGATCCTGACCGGTTCCGGGGTTACGGCCTCGGTCCGGGGGATTTCGGCCGCGCGGATGGTCTGCCGAGTGGGAGACGGCGTGGTCGGAACGTCTACAAGCTGCTCCGAGCGGCTCGCCCGACGCGCCAACCTTACCGCCGTCGGCTGCCGGATGCTCGAGGGCTTCTCGTATACCTGGCGCTGATCGACGCTGACCGGCAGCCGTTCGCCGCGGCTGGGTGCAATGCGCACCTCCAGCACGGCGGTCGTCTGTTGCGGCTGCGGCTTGAACTGCGGCTCCGGGATCGGTTCGTTCAAACTCGGACTGTGCCGCCACGCCTGGCGACTGATCTGCACTCCGGCGGGCTGGGCACGGTGTGGGGCGGATAGCTCCTCACGCTCGACCATCGCCGGGGTTGGCTGTTGAAGATTGGGGGTCTCCGGCTCCTCGGCCACCTGCTGCTGGTCCGGCACGTCCGGCTCATCGGTCGAGTGTTCGATCGCCTCCGGCTTGCTCGGCTCCGGTACTTCGTGCTCGACAGGTTCCTCGAAACTCTGCCTGATCTCGGGCTGGTCAAGCTGTTGCCAATGATAGTCGTGTACGACGATCTGTTCGTACTGCTCCTCTTCCGTCACACAATTTTTCAGTTCGGTCTGCCGTTCGGCCATAAGCGCCAGGTACTGCCCGTGCAGGTGGATTGCCAACAGCAGATGCACCGTCAGACTGACAATGATGCAGAACTGTAACCTGTGGAGCATCTTGCCTTGCAGGAACATAATTCCGCAAAAGGCCGCCACGATTGTCAGCCCAACGCCGCCCAGCCAGGTCCAGCCGTTGTATAAGATTCGCTGCTCGTCGAAATTGCCCACGGCGACGATCACCGCCGCGACGAACCCGGCCAGGATCAGCACGGCGAGGTGGATCGGCCAGAGCGCCTCGTCGAAGTCGGCCAGCCTGGCGGCAGCGACACTCCGGGTTTTTGCGTGTTCACTGGGCATTTTGTTTTTTAATCACATTCAAAAGCCCCCGGATTGCAATCCGGGGGAATTGCAGCGGTTTTCCCATACACTATCCCCCGGATTGCAATCCGGGGGCTTTCCACCTTCCGCCTTCCACCTTCTTTGTCGTAAGCCGATAATCCCTGATCTTGGCCTTTTTACATGCGTTTATCACTGCGACGGTATATTCCAACCGGCTGCGTTTGTCTGCCCGGATGACAACCGACGCCCGGCCGGGATTGTTTACGTAGGCCGCCTCCAGAATCTGTTGCAACTGCGGCAGATCGACCACCTTGGCAGTAACATAGTAACGACCATCTTTGTCGATATTGACGAACAGTTCTCGCGGCTTGCTGGTAAGCGGCCGTGCCTCGCTTGCATCGGGCAACACGACTTCCAGTTCACGCTCTTCCTCTGCAAACCGCGTTGCGACCAGGAAGAAGATCAGCAGCAGAAATACGATGTCGATAAGCGGCGTCAGGCTGAGGTTGGCCAGCGCCGCGCCTTTGTCGATTTTTACGGCCATGGTTTTGTCCAGGGATTAGGGATTGGGGATTAGAGTTCGATGTTACGTCTTTTCCAATCCCTAATCCCTAATCCCTTTCACCTACTTCGTCGCCGCAACCGGCAGCGGCAACGTGCCGACCGGTTGAACTTTTCCGTGCGCGTAGCCGGCCCTCGAACCGCTCCAACTGCGGCAGCAACTCCAAAAGCACCTCGTCCAACTCGCGGAATAGTTTTTGAATGCGTCCCTCGAACAGGTGCGCCAATACGGCGGCCGGTATGGCCACCGACAGCCCGGCAAACGTGGTGACCAACGCGACGTAAATGCCGTCGGCCAGGTGCTCGGCCTTGTTGGCGCCGACCGGCAGGTTGGCGGTGGCGAAAAACGCCTGGATCATACCCCAGACTGTACCGAGCAATCCCAGCAGCGGTGAGACACTAGCGGCAAGGCTGAGCCAGCGGACGTTGGCGTACAGCCGAGCGGCTTCTCGGTTCTCCGACTCGCCCACTGCACGCTCGATCTCGCCGGCCGGCCGGCCGACCTTCAACAACATGGTTTTGACGACGTTTGCGGCTGCTGAGGGATACTCTCGGCAGAGTTTATACGCTTTGCGCGGATCGAACCCTCCGGGCTGGTCGGCCAGTTTCTGCAAGCCGCCGATCAGTTTCGCGGGCAACACCTTGCGGCGCCGCAGGCCCCACAGACGTTCCAGGCCAAAGGTGACCACCAGCAACGACATGAAGGCGATCGGCCACATCAGGTGCCCGCCCTTGACGAGCAACTCCAGTATGTTGATCTTTTCCTCGAACGCCGGTGTTGCTGCCGCATTCAGCCCGGCGTCGGGGTGCTCATCGGCCGGTTCTTCCGCGGCCAGTGCGGCCTCGGCCGCAGCAATCGCCTCGTCTGCATTGCCGGGCTGCGGGCCTACTTGCTGGGCAAACGACATTGCGGCCGCCACAAAAACAACAAACATGGAAAGGCCGCACCGGGCCACGGGGTTGGTTATGTTCATTTATGGGAACCTCATTTTGGGAGTAAATTGCCATCACTGTAACGCCGTAATCCTTTCTTTGGCCAGCGGCGCCTTGTCGCTTTTCGGGAACTGCTCGATCAGCTTCTTGTACTGCTTGATCGCTTGTGTTTTCTTCTTGAGCACTTCGAAACACCGGCCGGCCTCGTAGGTGGCCGCCGCTTGCCACTTGGGGTATCCATATCCGTAGCTGACCCGGAAGAAACTTTTTACCGCCTCTTGATGTTGTTTTCGCTCGAATTGAATTTCACCGATCATAAACTGCGCCATGGCCGCCGGCTCCAGGTTTGATTGGGCGATTACCCGCCGGTATAGCTTGAGTGCCTCGTCCTGCCGGCCGAGGTTTTGCCGTGCCCAGCCCTGTTGGTAAAGTGCCTGGGCGACCTGCGGTGCGTCGGGAAATTCGCCGGTCAACCTGGTGGCAAAATCAAGGCTCTTCTCCCACTGTTTCAGTTGTGCGGCCGCCTGTGAGGCGTGAAGCAAAACGAGGATGCGTATGTCCTTGTTCGACGGTTGTTTCACCATGTTATAGGCGGCCAGCGCCTCGGCGTACTTCTTCTCTTTGAACAGACACTCGGCCTTCATGAACATGCCGTCGCTTGACAGCGGTCCTTTCGGCCAGGTGAAGCATTGGTAATTGAAGGTTTGCTCGGCGTTTTTCAGATTGTCTTGGCGATAGTATGAAAGTCCGAGCTTATAGGCGGACTGTTCGCCCAGGGTCGACTTGCCGGCCTTGTTCATCGCGGCGTAATAGGCCGACGCCGCACGGCGGTAGTCCTTTTTTTCATACGCCCGATCGCCGACGAGGCACCATGCGTCGGCCGCCAGAGGGCCGTCCGGGAATTTTTTGGTGAGATTTGCGAACGCCTTGGCAGCTTCGTCCTCTTTCCCGAGCGACTTAAGCGACCAGCCCAACTCGAAGCAAACCTTCTCGGTCTCCTTGTAGTTGGGGTCCTCGGCCAATATGGTTCGGAATGTGGCCGCTGCGTCGGTGTAATTCTTCATCCCCTTCTGTGCAAGACCCAATACGTGCCGGACGCGAGATTTCTCACTCTGCGACGACTCGGCCTGTAACATTGTATTGAGGTCTTCCACGGCCAGGCCGAATTTTTTTAGCCGACGTCGGGTGATCCCGCGACCATGTTTGGCGCGAGGAATGAGCCGGTCGGTAGGGTATCTGTCGATCAACGCTGTAAAGTTCTTCTCCGCCCCGGCGTAGTCGTTCGAGCCGAGCTGTGCCCAGCCCAGGGCGTAAAGCACCTGGCGTTTCAGATGTGTCTTTGGCCATTTTTTCAGCACGAGCCGGTACTCGTCCGCCGCTGCCTTCACCTGTCCGGTCAATCGCAGACACTCGCCCAGGCGATAATGCGCAACGTCCAGCAGTTTGCTTTTCGGGAACTCGGCGATTACCCTGCGTGCGTGCTCCTTGGCGTTTTTGAAATTCTTTGTCTGCTGGTACGAATAAGCCAGCACCAGGTGCGCATCGTCGGCCAGGTTCCATTTTGGCGCCGCGGCCAGCGATGCCTTCAGCGCCTTTACCGCGGCCGGATATTGCTTCAGCGCCGCCTGAGATCGCCCGATCCTGTACCATGCCTCGGCGGCAAGCTCGGGCGTTTTTATCTTGCCGATAACCGGCGTCAACGCGTCGATTGCCTCGCGGTACTTTTTTTGCAGGTACATCGCCGTGCCGCGGTGCACATTCCAGACCTCTGCGTCACGGTCGCCGGGCG
>DAOWNK010000124.1 GCA_030642635.1 Pirellulales bacterium | reverse complement strand
GCACCAGCCTCGACCGCCGGCGGTACGGACAACCACAGATGGTTGCCGCAAAGAAAGTGTAGCTTCACCCGACGCGGCTGTCAATCATTCGGCGCGCCAAAAGCACACCCTTTGCGAACTCTCTCGCGGTTGCTCCGCAATAAATGTCCGCTTTTTGTGGACCTTCATCACTGATTTGACAGTTAAATGGGGGGGGTTTCGTGGATATTGGCGATAAACTACGACTGCTGCGTTTAGCCGCCGCCGATACGTCGGCGGAGCATGGTGCGCCGGCGAAGCGTTGCGCCGATACAGCTATTCAAGTCAGGATTGAATGTTCGCTGGTTGAGGGCGCTGAAAGAAAGGAGGGACTGCCTGCAAAGAAAAACTTCGGTTCGAAGAGTGTTTGTTTTTTCGTTTCGTAAACTTCTATTCAACAGGAGAAAGTAAGATGAGAAAGTTACTGATTAGTTGTTTGATTGCTGCTGTTTGCGCTTCCGTCCCATCAGCCGCTTTGGCGCAGAGTCTCGGTAATTGCTCCAACACCGGCTATACGTTCATGGGCGGCTGGATGGCGTATCAAACGCCTCCGAGCAGCAAAAATTACTTCCTGACCGGCAATTCGCCCGCCAATGAAAGCATGTGGGCATTCGGCTGGATGAAGTTCGGTGAACTACCTGACGCGCCGGTTGACGATGCGTGGCTGTCGCTGGAGTGCTACAAGGACATGTACGGGGATCTCACCCCGGCAAACCCCATGGAAGTTACCATGTACAGGGTGGACGCGGATGTAGCGGGCATTACCGCCGCCAACGTCACGGAGTTTAAGAACACCCACATCGTGGGCAGTGCGGTTGCCGCTGCGGACCTTACCGGCGCGGGTTCGTACAGTTGGAACATCGCTCCCATTGTCAACGAGTGGATCGCGGGCGACAACTACGGCCTGGCGGTCATCGGATGGAACGACGTACCACATCCGAACCACTACAACCATCCTTACTTCGCCGGCCTGCCGGACCCCAACCCAAATGGGATAAGCCCCAAGCTTACGGGTACTCCGACCGGGACAAGAGGGATAGTCTGCCCGGTGGACGTTGACACCTACGCGGTGCCAATGGGCGGCCCGTGCGGATTCGGCTATCCGATCAACACCGTAGTCAAGTCGATGGAGGACTCGCTGACCATTCCGGGGATGCTCAAGTTCGATCTGGGGGCGCTGGATGGATACGATGCGGACGACGTGCTCTCGGCCAAGTTCAAGTTCCACCGACTTGACTCCGACGGCGGTCCGATGAGTCCGGACACCGCCCCGGCGGAAACGGAGTTCACGGCGACCATCCGCGCTCTGGATGACAGCGTGCTGTTGACCGAAGAGCTCCTTCTCGGAGAGACTCCCGGCGATCCCGGCGCCCATGGCGTCGTTGACTACAGTTGCAGCAGACCGAGTGCGTTCGGTCTCGACTATACGGTAAGCAGCGATACGGGGCCCGATACCTGGGCCGAGGCGGATATCACGCAGATCGTCAAAGATTGGCTCGACGGCACCTACGTAAACAACGGGATCGAGTTCCAGGATGATTCCGATCCAGGTGAATACGTGTGGTACTGGGATTCCATCCAGAGTGATGACGCCAACTACCACCCGTACCTGCAAGTCAACGTTGTTCCCGAGCCGGGCACGTTCGTGCTCCTGGCAAGCGGTCTTGCCTTGATTGGTTTGATTGGTTTGAAGCGTTACCGATCCTCTCGTCGGGGATAAACAACCACGGGGCGTCGCCGTGCCGGTTTCGCCGGCGACGCCCCCTTATCTAAACAAACTGAAACCAACCCAAAAAGGAGAAAACCATGTTGAAGTTCAAAAACGTCGTAATTGCCGCTGCGGTCGTGTGCCTGCTGTCGTTGGCCGCGCACGCGGCAACCGTCGTCTGTCCCGTGGAGGTCGACACGTACATCCTGCACGGCCATGGTATCAATGGCGGCTACCCGGACAGAACAGCCGCCAAATCATGGAATTGGGTCGGCGCGGAAGCCCTCTTCCGGTTCGGCCTGAGTGAGATCGAGTCGATCCCCGCGGTCCAATACAGGATCGTCTCGGGCGAATTCAGCGCTTACACCGGTCAGTGCGATGAAACGGCCATGATGTGCCAACCGATGGCGCCGGCCGGCACCACGCAGCGGGCACAGGTATTGGCCCTGCGAACGTGGGGAGATAATCACCCGTATTATGATGAGGACGATCCGCCAGATTGGTTTCCCTATTGGACGGAGGCGGGTGGCTATGCGAATGGCTATATCGACGGCACCGTAGAAGGTCAGGGATATCCTCCAAACCCTCCGAACATCTACGATCCGGGCGACGTCGGCGGCCACGACACGTACCACTACCAGCAGCACGGCTTGAATCCCGGCGATCCAACTGCCACGTTCATCCACAGCGGTGGCCCCGGCGTGCCGGAGAACTGGGGAGGAAACCTCGGGCAGCTCAACCCCGACGGTTGGGCAGAGGTGGAACTGAAGGAATTTGTCAGGCGGTGGGTCCTGCCGGAGGAGGACGAGGGCTACATAGCCAACAACGGCATCCGTATCCACGACCTGGGCGGATGGTCCGGCAGCCCCGACCCGGCATTCCCCGACGACTACGCCTGGGGCTGGTGCTTTTGCAGCAAGGACTACATGACTGCGGAGCCGGGTATGTATGATCCTAACTTCCATCTGCTTCCGGCGGATGACTATCTTCCCGGCCTTACGGTAACCATTGCGGCGTCCGGCGACGCCGACGCCGACGCCGACGTTGACCAGCAGGATTTCTACGCCCTCGGCGCTAACTGGACGGGCCATGCGCCCGGTTCGGGCAAGATCTGGCCGGAGGGTGACTTTGACGGGGACGGCGATGTCGACCAGCTTGACTTCTACGCCCTCGGTGCGAATTGGACCGGCACCGGCGGCGGAACGCCGCAGAGTACCCCGGAACCCAGAACGATAATCCTCCTGTGCGCCGGCGGCGTTGCGTTGATGCTGCACCGGTGGGGCGTCCGGAGGATGCGACAAGGAAACCGCGAAAGCGGATTAACACGGCAATTCACTTCACTACACTCCTTAAAAAGAAAGGAAAATGTCATGCGAGGAATTCTGATTTTACTGGCGGTCGTTAGCCTGGCGGTTTCGCCCGCCTCGGCAGCCACGACGATCACCTGGGACGTGGACGTCGCTGACAACGGCGACGGCAGCAGCCGTTACCTGTTTAAGGCAATGACCGACGATAGGGCCATCGTGGGCTTTACCGCGCGGTTCCATTGCAGCGAAATCATCGCGCAGCTACTTGGCGATCCGACACCAGGACAAACCGGTGGCCCCGTACAGATCGACAAGTTCGCCGACGCGGCGATGGCCAACATCTTTGATCCTGGCTACGACTGGAACAAGGACAGTTTCGTCTGGTCGGCCTTCGATTTTGTCCCCGCCGCATGGGCTGAGGGCGACAACTTCTACGGTTCTTCTGGTAGCACCCCAGGTAACTCTGGATTTGCCGGCAGCAGCCCACCGTGGGACGAGGACCAGGGAAAGGGCAGTTTTGTAGAGTTGGTCCAACTGGTTGCCCCGTCGGGCCTGGATTTCCAGACGGCCATCGGTGAGGGCGACTTCGGCTACCGCGGCAATCTGGGCCTGTGGGAAGGTCCCGGCATCCCGGTGGTCGAGACGGATGCGCCCTTCGGCATCCCCGAGCCGGGCACGATCGCTCTGCTGGGATCGGGCGGCTTTGCACTGCTGTGGCTGGCGTTTCGACGCCGCAAACGGCAAAGAATAACTTGATCGAATTGTCAATTGGGTGGCACGTCCCTGAGCGCAGCGAAGGGCGTGATACACGCGGAACATGCCCATCACTACGTTCTGGGCGTGCCACACAATGAGGAAAGTAGGGTGGGTCAAGCGAAGCGCAGCCCCACCACGTTTTTCCCGCTGTTGGTGGGGCCGCGCTTCGCTTGACCCACCCTACACTGGCTTTTCCGCAACAAAATCAAATTAACGGGAGAAAATGAAATGATGTACAAAGCAGTCCGGATGTTCACCGTCCTGAGTATTTGCTTGGGACCGGCCGTTTTCAGAGCTTCGGCTCACACCACCTGGATTCAGAGCACGTGTTATCGGCTGCAAGAGCCGGGGGCGACCAGGGTGTTTCTCAACTGGGGACATTATCTGCCCATTGACGATCCGATCTCGCATGAACAGATCGAGAATATCGTGCTCCACACTCCCGACGGCCGGCATGTCGCCCAAACCGTCAAGTCCGGCACATCCTACCATCCTACAATCCTGAAACTCGACAAACCGGGATCGTATATTGCCGCTTTCGAGACGAAGCCCGGATATTACACCATGTACATCGGGCGCAGCGACAAGGAAGTCCACCATAAACTTGCCTCGATGAACGAAGTGGTCGGCGAGGCCGACAAAATTATCCACTCGGTTTACTTCTCGCAATTCGGCAAGGTGCTGCTGGACGTATGCTCCGGCGATGATACGGCGTTGAAACCGATCGGCCACGTTTTGGAAATCGTGCCCGAGACGCATCCGGCCGGACTTGCACCGGGAGATACTTTCCGATTCCGCGTGCTACGGGATGGGAAACCCCTTGAAGGACCGGCGACGTTTGACGTCAGCTACCTGGGCTACTCGACCGGCATGGACGATTTCTACATCAAAGGCCGCCAAGTCTCCAATGGGCGCGGCTCATTCGACGTCTTCAAGCCGGGAGTTTGGTACGTGCGAGTAAAGACCAAGACGCCAACGCCGGCTGAACGAAAGGGAAAGTGCCTGGCCGTGGTGCACGGTGCTACGTTGGTTTTCCAGGTGGATGCTCCGAAGCCCAAGGAAGTCGGCCCAAACAATTAGCCGCTTGCGGCTTCGCAACCATAACCAACGGACTAAAGATGATGATTCGTTCGAACAAGTTGCATCAACACGGTTTTACGTTAATCGAGTTGTTAGTAGTGATTGCGATCATCGGCATTTTGATTGCATTATTATTGCCGGCGGTGCAGGCGGCGCGCGAAGCGGCCAGACGAATGCAATGTGCGAACAACCTGAAACAGATTGCGCTGGCCGCGCATTTGTACGAAAATACGTACGAGTGCGTGGTGCCCGCCCGCTTGGAGGGGGATTACGGCAGCACGTTTTTCATACTGTTGCCGTTTCTGGAGCAAGCAGCATCGTACGTGCAGTTCGATCCGGAGAAGGGCATTCTGGATCCGGCGAATGGCGGCGTGGCCGAGACTCGGATTCCCACGTACCTCTGCCCGTCGATGGTCGAGCGGCGAAAAGTGCCCGATTTCGAGTGTTCCGGCGAATTCGGGGCGCCGGGCAGTTACGCAGTCTCTACCGGAACCAAACATACACTATTCCACCACACCGGGGCGATCATCCGGCCCGAAGAAGGGCCGATACGTATTGTTCACATCGGAGACGGCACCAGCAGCACACTGATGTTTGGGGAGTTCGATTACGGGCTAAAAAACTTCTACTGGGATAGGGTCTGGATGGGTTGCTCGCCGCCCAGACCGAACGTGAACGCCTGGGGCCACTCGCAGTGGGCGGTAGGGGTCCACGGAGGCGGATGGACATGGGGATCGACATTCGGGTCGTTCAACCCCGACGAGTATATCCTCGGGCAGACGTACCGCCACAACTTTCGCAGCGAGCATCCCGGCGGGGTCAACTTCGCCCTGGTCGACGGTTCGGTTCGATTCATAGCCGACGATATCGACGCCGGCCTGCTGGACGATTTGGCCACACGTGCCGGAGGAGAGGTGATTTCGGGTGATTATTAGTATTCAAACTGTAAACGGATCGGAACGTTTTGCTTGGAAAACATCGCAGGGGCTAGAGGGGCTAGGGGCTGGGGAAAATTTTCACCAAATACCAGCCCCCAGTCCCTAGCCCCCAGCCCCTGTTTTCCAGGGCATATCACGTTTCCAATATGCTAGCGTTTACAGCTTGAGTTAGTACTACAACCAAACCCTTTTGGAGCGAGTGATGACATCAAGTAACTTATTGCAGATATGGCAAGCCGGAATGGTTGCTTGCCTGATAACGACGGGTTGCAGCGGCCCGGACGGTCCGCAACGGGTGGCCGTAGAAGGCAAGGTTACCCTGGACGGGGCGCCCTTGGCCAAAGGCTCGATCCGTTTTGTGCCGCAACAGCCCGCTCGTGGTCAAAGGGTCGGCGGCCCAATTGTGGACGGACACTACAGACTCGAACGTCCTGGCGGGCCGGTGGTCGGGACGATGCGGGTAGAGATTTGGCCGGACGAGAGCGACCTGTTGCGCCAAGTCCTCGCCAACCCGGCGAAATCTCACAAATACAACCCGGCCGAACTTCTGGCAAACCAAATCCCCGTCCGATATAACGACCAGTCGAGCCTGGTGGTCGAAACGACTTCCGAAGGTCCCAACCGGTTCGATTTCGAACTTTTTTCTGAGGCGTTCTAACAAAACTACCTGCGAGCCCCAGGTTTATCTTGGGGCAAAGCTTTGCGCGGGGATAAACCCCGCGGCTCGCTGATTTTTTAGGAGGTTGTGAAGTGATGAGAGTTGGAGATTTTCTACTAACGTGTTGGTTTTCCGCTGTGCTGTTCATAACGCCGTGTGTTGCGTTCGCCACAGAAGACGACGGACGCCCGAGCTTTTGGATTGACCTGTATCGGGGTGAGCCGGTGGCGTACGAGGACATGTTGGACGACCTGGCAGGCGCCCGCGTCATCTATCTTGGCGAGTGCCACGACCTCGAACGTCACCACGATATCCAGACGCGAATCATTGCCGACCTGGGGCAAAGAAGCTTGCCGCTGGTCCTCGGTTTGGAACAGATGGAGTTTTTTCAACAATCCAGCCTCGATCGGTATAATAAAGGTGAAATCAGCTTCGATCAATTGGCGGAAGAGACCCGGTGGTCGAAACGCTGGCGGAACTACCGGCAGTACCGATCGGTCCTGGAAGCCGCCTGCAAATTCGGTGCGCCCATTCTGGCCTTGAATGCCCGGTCAGAGACGATTCGACAAATCGCGCGGAGCGGCGGACTTGACAAGATCAATCATCAAGCGAGAAGGGAACTACCGGCGGATATTCGGTTGGGCGATCCACTTTACGAGAAGTTGCTGAACCTTCGTATGATGGTCCACGTTTGCGCATCGCCGGAACGTTTGCGTCCGATGGTCGAGGCACAAATCGCCCGCGATGAAGCGATGGCGTCCGTGCTGTGCTCATTTCTGAAGTCCGAGCAAGGCAAGAATCGGACGGCCGTTGTACTTTGCGGATCGGGTCACGTCGCATACGGCCTCGGAACGGCAACTCGCGTTCGCCGCCGATTGCCCGGCGCCAGAGACCGGATTATTTTACTTTCCGAAAGCGGCGACGCTAAGCTCTCACCCGAACAGAGAGCTATGGCGCGTGAGATCAACATCACTCACGAGCAACTCCGAGCGATCAACCGGCCAATCGCTGATTATATCCACGTGAAAAGCCTGAATCTGAACAACGACTAGAAATTATATTCCACGCCGACGAGGAGGTCGCCAGGCTGCTCAAAAAGGCATTTTCGTCAGCACCTCGAAGTCGATTGGCGATGTTCAAGCAATCCGCCAGGCGGTGCCCGGAGTTCGAGTTCCTTTTCCATAACGAGAAATACGCATGGGTACTTCAAGTCCAGGCTGAAAATATCCAGCCGAACCACGACCACGACCACGGTCCGGGGGGCCATTGCGCCAATTGCCCTTGCCAGGATGGTCCAAAAGATATTCACACCAAATAGCCGAGGCGGGACTCGAACCCGATTCTGTAAGTCCTTGTGCTGGCAACGACTTACGAAAATCGCCCAACCGAAGTGGCGCAAAATCCGGCGCACCTGACGCACTTTCGCCCCAGATTCCACCCGAGTTGCGGGTGGTGATCGACGCCTGGCCGACGCGGCCCGAGGCGGTACGGGTTGACAGCCTGGCCAAGGTCAAGGCGGCCGGTGCTCGACGGGAGGGGTGAGTGCCGGGCAAACTTCCCTTGATGTATTCGTTGGCAGGGGTGGCCATCGCAAACGGCGTTGTGGTGGGCATGGATGTCAGGCGACCGGAAAGCCGTTCCGAAGCGGCGGTGCTCAGAGAAGCGGCCTGGGCAAAATCCAGGCGTGGTTGCCGGATGGCAGTCGTTCGGCGCGGTACGCCGGGGGCCCCATGCCATGCCCAGGATTGAACCACACCCCCCGCCACCTTCCCCGCATAGGTAGTAGTTATTCCCGCTTCCGCTCGTCACCATTTTTGGGGTTAAGCTAGGCAGTTTAGCATTGCAGGTGCATTAAGCTGGCGAAATGAGCGTTTCAATTGTGGAACGTGGTCCAGAACACCGCAGAACGCCTCATGTACATCTGTGCGCTAACGGGCCAAAAAGGAATCCCTTCTGCGATTTCGACGCAGCAGGGGCCGTCCTGGGGCTTCTGAGCGGCATCTGGCGAATGCCGCCCTGGCAAACCCCGAGCGGTTCGGGAATGTAAATCGGGTGGTATAGATAGCTCGCAATGTCTCTTGGCCGCTCGTATTCGGTGCCACGGGCGCAGTCGCGCGAGGCAACGATTTTGCCCAACCGATGCACCCATAGCCTTGCAAAGTGGCAGGACGACTGAGACGTGTGGCCAGACGTTTCTCAGCTTACCGCAACTACCGGGCTATTGATTTGGGTGTAACCGGTCCTCCTCGCCAAATTTGGGGCAGCCAGGAAAGGCTGACAAGCCGTTTTGAGTGTCGCAACCTTCAAAAAAGACGCGAAAACCGTGTTTTCAACGAAACATCTCGGAAAATTACAAACATCGCAACATTTCAGCCATCTGAAGTATTTCGCGTTTTCGTCCTTTCG
>DAOWNK010000048.1 GCA_030642635.1 Pirellulales bacterium | reverse complement strand
GACGGAGCCAGTCCCCATTTTCGGACTCCCCTCCTTACAGTTTGAGTACGTATTGCGGTGCGTTTCACGCACCCTATGGAGTATAGGTTACTCATTGCATACGGCACGGCTTGAATATGTGTGCGAACAGCTCGGCGGGGCGGTCGGAATTGAAACGGAACTGGGCGCCGGAACCACCATAAACGTTAAATTGCCGCTTACGCTGCGTTGGAGGGAGAAACAAACAAAAATTAGTAGCGAGACGCCGGGTTTATCCCGGCGCTAACTATAGCGTGGGGACAAGCCCCGCGGCTCGCCGCTACAACCAAAAAACAAAAAGGAATCACTAATCATGTCCCCCAAAAACCTTAACTGGAGAAAACTCATGAACTGGAAAAATCTGAAACTCGGTAAGAAATTAGGCGTCGGCTTCGGCATACTGGTGCTGATCACGGCAGCCATCGGTTGCCTGAGTTGGTACAGCCTGCACAGCCTGCAAGGCCGTGTGGAAAAGGCCGACGTGGCAAACAGCCTGGTCAAAGGCTACAAGAAGAACGTCGACCGGTGGGTCAAGCTTTACGGCACGGAGCTTGTAAAGCAAGACCCAAACCGCCGGCGAGGAGCTTTCCAAACTGGCCGAAGAGCTGCAGACGTTTGTCGGGCAGTTTGTGATTTAGACAGACTCGCAGCATTATGCCCCCCGACGCAGTCGGGGGGCTTTTTTTGTAAAACTTGGAATTACTGACGTTTAGCCGCCTGGCTCGCCAGGCGCGTCGACAGCGAGCCGCCGGGTTTATCTCGGCGCAAACTGCAATGCGGAGATATACTCCGCCACGCGCCGTGCAAGCACGGCGGCTAAACAGCACTGGTGCGTTTCACGCACCCTACAGCCACCGCGCCGCGTCCTTGGCCCAGTAGGTCAAGATGATCGTAGCCCCGGCACGCCGAATGGCTGTAAGCGACTCCAAAACGACCGCCTGCTCGTCGAGCCAGCCGCGCCGGGCAGCCGCCTTGACCATGCTATACTCGCCGGAGACGTTGTACGCGGCCAGCGGCACGCCGGGAAAACGACGGCTGACCTGGTGGATAACGTCCAGATACGCCAGCGCCGGCTTGACCATCACGATGTCGGCGCCCTCGGCCAGGTCCAACTCGATCTCGCGTATGGCCTGGCCGGCCGCTGCGGCAGGGTCCATCTGGTATCCGCAACGGTCGCCTTCCTGCGGAGTGCTCTCGGCTGCATCGCGGAACGGGCCGTAAAACGCACTGGCGTACTTCGCCGCGTAACTGATAATCGGCACGTGCGAGAACCCGGCCGTGTCCAGCCCGCGGCGAATCGCTCCGACCATACCGTCCATCATTCCGCTGGGTGCGACCATATCTGCACCTGCCCGGGCGTGGACCACCGCCTGCTCGGCCAGCAACTCGAGTGTGGCGTCGTTGTCCACGTCGATCCGGCCGGTTTTTTTATTGATCGGCCCGCAATGGCCGTGGTCGGTGTACTCGCAAAAGCAGACGTCGGTGATAAGCAGGAACTCACCGGCTGCCCGCTTCGCAACGTGGATCGCCTGCGGAATGATACCCGAGTCGCTCAAGGCGTTGCTGCCTGTGGCGTCTTTCTCGGCCGGGATGCCGAACAGAATCACCCCGCCGATGCCCAACTCGACCGCCTGGCTGATTTCATCGACAATCAGATCCGGCGATAGTTGATAATGGCCGGGCATGGAGGAGATTTCCTCACGCACGTTCTCGCCCGACCGAACGAACAACGGTAAAATCAGGTTCGACGGCGACAGCCGGGTCTGCTGCACCAACCGACGGACCGCCGGATTGTATCGCAGCCGCCTGAGCCGGGTAGTAGGAAAACCGGGTTGTTGTGGTTGTTGTTCAAGAGACATCATTATACATTTAAGTATAACGATTATCATTCACCAATGCCACACTCCGGATTGCTCAACCTGAACAAGCCTGCCGGGATGACCTCGCGAGAGGCGGTCAACCGAGTGCAGCGGTTTGTGCATCCGGCTAAGGTCGGCCATGCCGGCACGCTCGACCCGCTGGCCACCGGAGTGCTGGTCGTCTGCGTCGGTGCAGCAACACGGCTGATCGAATACGTCCAAAGGATGCCCAAGAGCTACACCGGCACGTTCCTGCTGGGTCGCAGCAGCGCGACCGAGGACATTGAGGGCGAGGTGACCGAACTGCCAGGTGCGCCCGTTCCAACGCATGAAGAAATCGTTGCGGCGGCCGAACGGCTTGTCGGCCGGATCGAACAGCGTCCGCCGGCATTCTCTGCGCTTAAGGTTGCCGGCCGCCGTGCGTACAAGTTGGCCCGACGTGGAGAGCCGGTCGAATTGAAGCCGCGAGAGGTTGTCGTTCACAAAATCGAGGTTGCCTCGTACGACTATCCGGAGCTTGTCTTGGAGGTGCAGTGCGGCAGCGGAACCTACATCCGTTCATTGGGCCGCGACCTGGCTGAGTCGGTCGGCACGGCGGCGGTGATGTCGGCGTTGGTTCGCACGGCGATCGGACGGTTCCGGCTGGAAGACGCGGTCGATCCCGGCCGGCTTACTCATGCCGGCATACGAGAGCTTCTCCAGCCGCCGCTTACGGCAGTCGAATCGTTGCCGCGAGTTACGCTATCTAAGGCTGAAGTCGTCGAGATTGGCCACGGCCGGACGATTCCGGAGGGAAAAGGGGAAATGAAGGGAAAAGGGGAAAAAGGTGAGTTTGCCGCCATAGATGCAAATGGCCGGCTGGTTGCGATCCTGGCGCCACGCAGAGAAAATCGTCTGGGGCCAGTGCGAAATTTTCCGGTAGAGTAAGGTGGTTACAATGCAGGCTTCCGCTGCGGCATCTGATCCTTCGTAATCACTCGCTCCGGATGCTGCTTCTGGGCTTCGCGTAGGCGATCCAGATATTTTTTCATGTCACCACCACATTCAGCAAGTAGCTTTTCTCGCGTGCGATGGATTTCTTCGACAATCGGGTCGTTTATCACGTCTCTTCTCCACATTTAAGAAAACAAGTAACACTTCAAGCAAGTGATATAGTAGCGGCGCTGTTTTGCAAACACCCCCGTTTAGCCGCTGTGCTTGCACAGCGCGCCGTCGGCGAGTCGCTGATTACCCGCAAACGCGCTGGGCAAGCCCAGCGGCTAAACGGGCGAAAAATGTCCACATCACTTCAGGTGGCTGAAGGACTACGAAAAGCAAAACATTTGGTTCTTCTTTCCCTTTTCCCTTCCTTACACAGTCATTGGCACAAACATTTTACACCTGACACGGTCCGATTGGAACCCCGCATTTTCGTGCTTTGGCCGCCGTACCGCCGGCCGCCAAACGATCAATCCATTCATCCGCTACAACCGGTATTCGATCATACCGATTATCCGCAGCAAAGCGGTCTCGCACATGGCGAGCGTCCGGTAAACGACACGGCCGAGACGCGTGCAACTTATCGGCAAGTATCGAGGTAGTCGATACTTATGTCAAAGAAGCAGGATTTTGTTAGGGCAAGGACGCGCCCGTCAAAAACTTTATACCGTTGTAGGCGCCGGCGTCTATGCTCGAACAACGCAATCTAAAACTCGACCTGCTCGCGCTGGGACTGCTCGTGATGACAGTCTTCCTGGCCGCGGCGCTTGTAAGCTACGATCCAGCCGATCCGCCCAGTAAACTCGTCTTTCCGGAGCGGGCCGAAACGCTAAACGTCTGCGGCCGATTCGGGGCCATGGCCGGCCGGCTGATGTTCGGCGCACTGGGAGTCGGGGCTTATTATCTGTTGATCTCGCTGGCGGTGCTCGACGCGGCACTGTTGAGGCGTCACAAAATCAACCAACCGATGTTGCGTGCCGCCGGCTGGCTGATCTCGCTTGTGGGCGTCACCACTCTGGCCGCCATGGCCGCTCCGCAACTCTCGCCAGGTCCCGTAATCGGCGCCGGCGGATACCTCGGCGCAACCGGCCGCGGGGTGATGGAGATGAACTTCGCCAGCGTCGGGGCGTATATACTCACTATCAGTCTGATTGTCGGCGGGCTGCTGCTGTGCACCGATTACACGTTGATTCGCGCCGTTGCCTGGGCAATCGGCAAGCCCGTATCGAGATTGCACCACGGTATGATGCGAGTATCATCGGCATACACGCGAAAACTCACCAAAAAACGCTCCGACCTTGACGGATGGGACGAAGAACCCGGCGAACCGTCCGTCCGCATCTCCGGCCGGCCGGGCAACACCGAAAAGGAGGAAGAAGAAAAGGAGGAACAGACGGACGAGAGTGAAGAAATCGAAGACAATGAACAACAAGAGGCCGAGACGACCCCGGCACGAAAATCGTTCGCCTCGATGTTGCGAATCGCAAGGCCCAAAAAAACTGAACGTGATGAGGTTATCGAGGAACTCGAAGCCGCCCAGAACGACGAGGACCAAACCGACTACGAATTGCCTGGCGCCGATCTGCTGCTTTCCAGCGAATCGTTCTGCTTCGAGGAGCACGAGAAAGAGGTACGGCGGAAGGCGAAGATACTGGAAAAGACGTTTCTGAACTTCGGGTTTAACATTCGGGTGGTCGAGATTCAAACCGGGCCGGTGATCGCCCAGTTCGAGGTCGAGCTGGAGGCCGGTCTGCGGCTGAGCAAGATCACCTCGTTGGCCGACGATCTGGCCATCGCACTGCGTGTGCCCAGCGTGCGGATCGTGGCGCCGATCCCAGGCAAGAACACCGTCGGCGTCGAAGTGCCCAACGCCGAGCGGCAAATCGTTCGACTCCGCGAGGTAATGGAAGAGGCCAACGGCAAAGCCGCCAAGATGCGGATTCCCATCTACCTGGGCAAGGACGTGGCCGGCGCTCCGATGGTGATCGACCTGGCCGGCCTGCCGCACCTGTTGATCGCCGGCCGGACAGGCACCGGCAAGAGCGTGTGCCTGAACTCGATCATCGTCTCGATGCTGATGACCCGGCGGCCGGACGAGGTGCGACTGTTGCTGATCGATCCGAAGATGGTCGAGCTAAGCCCCTACAAGCGGCTGCCGCACCTGATGCACCCGGTGGTGACCGACATGCACAAGGCCGAGGCGATCTTGGCCTGGGCGGTCGAAAAAATGGAGGAGCGATACACGCTGCTTGCCCGAGCCGGGGTGCGGCATATCAGCGTCTACAACCAGTTGGGCGAAGAGGAGCTGGCCGAGCGGATGCAGCCGGCTGACGAAGAAGAACGCAAACACATCCCAACACACATCCCGTACATCGTCATCGTGGTCGACGAGCTGGCCGACCTGATGATGACCGCCGCCAAGGAGGTCGAGGGCTACATCATCCGGCTCGCGCAGAAAAGCCGTGCCGTGGGCATCCATCTGGTGCTGGCCACACAGAAGCCGACGGTCGATATCATCACCGGGCTGATCAAGTCGAACCTGCCCGCCCGGATCGCGTTCCAGGTGGCCAGCCGGACCGACAGCCGTGTAGTGCTCGACGAGATGGGCGCCGAGCGGCTGCTGGGCGACGGCGACATGCTGTTCCTTTGGCCCGGTACGAGCACGCTGCTGCGCGGCCAGGGCACGTTCCTAAGCGACGATGAAATAAACGGGGTGATCGACGCAGTGGCCACCTCCGAGCCGCAGTTCGTCAAGGAGTTGGTCCAACTTAAGGCGACCACTGCCGAGTCGTCGGACGGACAACAGTTCAGCAACCGCGACGAGTTGTACGAACCGGCCATCGACGTGGTGATCCGAGAAGGCCGCGGCAGCGTCTCGCTGTTGCAGCGTGCGTTGGGTATCGGCTACGGCCGGGCAGCCAGGCTTATCGACTACATGGCCGAGGACGGCATTGTCGGCCCGTACAACGGCTCGCAGGCCAGGGAAATACTCGTCAGCCTGGAGCAATGGGAGCAGATGAACGGCCAGGCCCCCACGACGAAGCAACCCCCCAAGCCGAAACGTCCGCGACGGAGCAACAAAATCCTACTTGCACCACCGGAAGAGGAGGAGTTGGAGGAAGAGGAATCGGACGTGCTGGAGGAGGAGTACGAAGACGAATATGAAGACGATGATGAAGGCGAAGAATTGTGCGAGGAGGAAGACGACGAAACAGAGGATGAACCCTGGGCCGCCGAGAGTGCGTAGCCGTTGACAATGGGAACTTGACGTATCGATGCGTAAGATATAAGCTTCAATATATGGTTGTCCACCGTGCTTCTTGTCGGGCTTAGTCGAAGTGAATAAATGCAATGAAAACACTGGAACTGATGACACTGGAAGAGTTAAAGGCTTGGAGTCCCGGCAAGGTGGATTTCCAGGTCATCCAAGAGATAGCGGATAAGATCGCAGCAGCTTTCCAGCCGGAAAAGATCATTCTTTTTGGCAGCTACGCATGTGGAGAGGCTACGGAACACAGCGATGTGGATTTGCTGGTTATTGCCGAGAGTTACGAACCGCCGCCGGTGCGCAGTGCTCCCATTTACCACCTGCTGCGAAACTACCTGGTTCCGATAGACGTTTTGGTTCGAACGCCGGAAGAAATGAAGAAATTTGAAAACATGCCATTTTCCTTCTTGCAGACGGCATGTCGGGAAGGTGTGACGCTCTATGAACGAAAAGCTTGAGCATATACAGCGACTGTTCTTCAAAGCCGAAAACGATCTGAGATCAGCAGTTGACCTCAGCCATACCGACAAGCCGGCCACAGACGTGATCTGCTTTCACTGTCAACAAGCAGTGGAGAAGTTTCTCAAGGCGTGGTTACACTGGCACGAGATCGACAGCCCTCGAACTCACAACCTGGCGGAACTTGTAGAGGTTTGCAAACGAACCGAGGCGACATTTGAAAAACTAGACGATGTAAATGTTCTTACTCCTTATGCTGTGGAATTAAGATATGCGGAAGATTTTTACCTTCCACCTGTGGAGGAAATGCAAAGGGCCATCGAATTAGCGGAATATGTGAAAATGTTTGTCCGGTCAAAATTCGAAGAACACGGTGTTAACCCAATTCGAGATTTCCAGGAATGACCGCTTCATTGATTTCCAGTCTGCTCTATTGACAAGTGCAGCCTAGAACTGTATACTTATTCTTGTGTGGTCATGTGGTTACTTCCATCTTGTCGTGAATATTGGCGGCAATATCATGCACGAACACCAATTTGCTAACAAACCGCCAGTACAAAGGTCTCTGGCAAACCTGTTCGGTTTGCTGGAACCAGGTGAGTCGCCGCCTTCTGACGATGAGTGTGATAATATTTTGAAAGACGAATTGCTGCGAAAGTACAGTAACGCTAATCGCCTAATGCCGGTTGACTTGCCAAATCGTTCATTGTAAACTCCATAGATTACCTAATGATCGAGTTCAAAATGCCGTTCCAACCCACCAACCCGATACGCAGCAAGCTCGCCGACGCGCGGAGCGTGGTCGGTGTAAGCGTGGATATTATTATCCGGGAGGTGCGGCCGTAAGGGCTTCAGTCCGGCAATTGACCGACGAACACAAGCCCTGAGGCCGAACGGCCTTGGGGCTTTTTTGATGTAGATTCTAAATGCAAAAACAAAAATCACCCCAATCCCCAATCCCCAGTCCCCAGCCCCCAGCCCCTAGACCCTAACCCAACCATGCGTCACATCGAAATCTACGACACCACCCTTCGCGACGGCGCACAGGCCGAAGGAATCGACTTCTCGCTACAGGACAAGCTGCTGCTGACCGAGCGGCTCGACCGGATGGCGTTCGACTACATCGAGGGCGGATATCCGGCCAGCAACGAGAAGGACCTGCGATACTTCCAGCAAGTCGTCCGGATTGACCTGAAGCACGTGAAGGTCTGCGCGTTCGGCATGACCAGACGCAAGGGCCTTGCCGCCGAGCAAGACCCGGGGTTGAAGGCGCTGTTGGACTCCGCCGCGCCGGTCGTCACGCTGGTCGGCAAGGCATCGGCGTTCCAGGTGGCCGAGGTGCTGCAAACCAGCCTGGAAGAGAACCTGGCTATGATCGACGAAAGCGTCCGATACCTGGTCGAGGCCGGACGCGAGGTGATCTTCGACGCCGAACACTTCTTTGACGGTTACAAGCACGACGGCGACTATGCACTACAAGCCGTCCGGACAGCGGCCGAGGCCGGTGCACGGCTGGTCGTGCTGTGCGATACCAACGGCGGCGCCATGCCGGAATATATCTCAAAAGCGACACGCACAGCCGTCGAGGCACTTAGCGTGCCGCTAGGCATCCATACGCACAACGACTGCGATCTGGCCGTGGCCGGTGCATTGGCCGCCGTGGGGGCCGGGGCCTCGCAAGTCCAAGGCACCGTAAACGGGTTCGGCGAGCGGTGCGGCAATGCCGACCTGATCTCGGTAGTAGCCAACCTTGCGGTGAAAAAGGACGGCTACGAGGTGCTCGGCGGAGACCAAACCGGGCACCTGACCGAACTGTCCCGCTACGTCTACGAGATGGTCAACATGAATTTCCGCACGCACCAGCCGTTCGTCGGCAAAAGCGCGTTCGCACACAAGGGCGGAATGCACGTCAGCGCCGTCTCGCGGAACGCGGCCAGCTACGAGCACATCGACCCGGCGACGGTCGGCAACCAGCGCCGCGTGCTGCTTAGCGAGCTTTCGGGCCGGGCGAACGTCGTCGCACTGACCAGCCGGCTCGACGTGCCGCAAGACTCGAAACTGATGGATAAAATCCTCGCCAAGGTCGTGTCGATGGAGAGCGCCGGCTACCAGTTCGAGGCGGCCGACGGCTCGTTCGAGCTTTTGGTAAAGAAGTGCGCCGGCACGTTCCGGCCGCACTTCGAGCGGCTGAAGTACCACGTAGAGGTTGAAACCGATATCGACGGGAAACTGATTACCGAGGCGACCATAAAAATCCGCATCGGCAACGAGGTCCGGCACGAAGTGGCCGAGGGCGACGGCCCGGTAAACGCCCTGGACGCCGCCATGCGAAAGGCCTTAAACGGCAGCTTTCCAGCCTTGCGAAAGTTGCACCTTGTCGATTATAAAGTGCGAGTGATCAATTCCGAAGCCGCCACCGCCGCCGGGGTGCGCGTGGTCATCGAAAGCCAGGACGAGGACGACGTGTGGGGAACCGTCGGAGTAAGCGAAAATATAATCGAGGCGAGCTGGATCGCGCTGGTCGACAGCTTCGAGTACAAGTTGCACAAGGACGAACATTGAACGAACTGCCCAAACAATACGACCATGCCGCGGCGCAAAACCGCTGGTACAAGTTCTGGGAAGAAAACGGCTACTTCCACAGCGAGCCGGATTCTAAACGCAAGCCGTATACTATCGTTATACCGCCGCCGAACGTGACCGGGGCGCTGCACCTGGGCCACGCGCTTAACAACACGCTGCAAGACATCCTCATCCGGCAGAAGCGAATGCAGGGGTTCGCCACGCTCTGGATGCCGGGGACCGACCATGCGGGCATCGCCACACAGGCGGTCGTCGAGCGGCGGCTGTTGGAAGAGGAAAAAACCTCCCGACACGAACTCGGACGCGAGGGACTCGTAAAACGAATCTGGCAGTGGAAAGAAGCATACGAAAAACGCATACTCGGTCAACTCCGCCAGATGGGCTGTAGCTGCGATTGGAGTCGGACACGCTTCACGCTCGACCCGGTCTGCGCCCGGGCGGTACGACACACGTTCTTCAGCCTGTTCAAAGAAGGGCTGATCTATCGCGGCAAGCGGTTGGTGAACTGGGACACGATGCTCCAGACGGCCGTCAGCGACGATGAGGTCTTTCACGAGACGATTGAAGGGCATTTTTGGTACTTCCACTACCCGGTGATCGACCCGAAGCCGGGCGAACCGAAACACGTGACAATCGCCACCACCCGGCCGGAGACGATGCTCGGCGATACGGCCGTGGCGGTGCACCCGGACCCGGCCGCCGCACTTGATAAAGTTGAGGCCGAGTTAAAGGATCGTCTGGCCGCGGCGCCGGAGAAGCAGAAGCCGGAAATCCAGGCACAGCTCGACGACGTGCGGCTGCGGCGCAGCACGATGCTCGACTCGTTGCTCACACTACGCGATATGGCCGCCGACGGACGCAAAGTGATGCTGCCGCTTGTGGACCGCGAGATTCCGCTTGTGGCCGACACCTGGGCAAAGCCCGAGTTGGGCACCGGCTGTGTGAAAATCACACCGGCACACGACAAGAACGACTATGAGGTCGGCCTGTGTCAGAACTTGCCGATGGTAAATATACTGAATCTGGACGGTACGCTAAGCGACTCAGCCGGGCCGTACTGCGGTCAAACGGTGTTGGAGGCACGCGAGAACGTGGTTGCCGATCTCGATAAACTCGGTCTGCTGGGTGAAATCGAGGACCGCCAGATCGACCTGGCACACTCCGACCGCTCGAAAACGCCCATCGAACCGCTCTTGACCGACCAGTGGTTCGTCAAAATGGACCACCTCTCACAGACAGCCATGGACGCCGTAAGCGACGGCCGGGTAAAGATCATCCCCGAACGATACACCAAGGGTTACCTCGATTGGCTTAGCGAGAAACGCGATTGGCCGATCAGCCGGCAGCTTTGGTGGGGACACCGGATTCCGATCTGGTATTGCAAGACTGCCAAGCAAGTCGATCTGGAAAAGGCGTTCGCCGGCCGCGATGATGTGGCTTGGCGCCGCGACGAACAGCACGGACAATGGCTGGTCTGTGCCTGGGAGGAAGACCTTGCCGAGGACGCCGTGCCGGGCCATAGGCTTTCGCGCGAGCAGGACGTGCTCGACACGTGGTTCAGCTCGGCGTTGTGGCCGCATTCCACACTCGGCTGGCCGAAGCAGACCGCCGATCTGAAATACTTCTACCCGACCAACGTGCTGATAACCAGCCGCGATATCATTACCTTGTGGGTAGCACGGATGGTCTTGGCCGGGCTGCACAACGTCGGCGAGGTCCCGTTCCGCGAGGTCTACATCCACCCGAAAATACTCGACGGCCACGGCGAGGGCATGTCGAAATCGAAGGGCAACGGCGTCGATCCGGTCGATGTGATGGAAAAATTCGGCGCCGACTCGCTACGGTTCGCGCTTGCGTACCTGACGACCGAGACGCAAGACATTCGCGTGCCGGTCGAGTTCGAGTGCCCGCACTGCAACAAGCTGATCGAGCAGACGAAGCAGAACCGCATATTGCCGCGCATCAAGTGCAAGCATTGCGGCGGCGAGTTCTCGACACAATGGGCCGAAAAACCGGCCGACCGGGCGCTGCCGCGCGGGGCGGTCGTAAGCGACCGGTTCGAGTTGGGACGCAACTTCTGCAACAAGCTGTGGAACGCCTCGCGGTTTACGCTGATGAACCTGGCCGGCTACACGCCGGCCGCAGTGGCCGACGGCGAGTTGCTGGTCGAGGACCGTTGGATTCTAAGCCGACTGGCGACGGTAACGCAGCAAGTGACGGATTATCTGGCCGAGTACAAATACGCCGACGCCGCCCGGACGCTTTACGACTTCGCATGGGACGAGTTTTGCAGCTTCTACGTCGAGATGGTCAAAAACCGATTACAAGATGAACCGAGCAGGCCGTCGGCCCAACGGGTTTTGGCCCATACGCTCGACGTGCTGTTGCGGCTGCTGCATCCGATCATTCCATTCGTAACCGAGGAGGTGTGGCAGTTGCTCGGCGAGGTGGCGCCCAAACGCGGCTTGGCCGAACCCCGCTCGGCGGCCGAGAGCATTATGATTGCACCATGGCCGCAGAGTGAGCCGGCCCGGCGGGACGAACACATCGAGGCTCAATTCGCCCGATTCCAGGAAGTGCTTCGTGCGGTGCGCGATATTCGCAGCCGGCAGAACGTTCCGCCGAAGCAGAAAATAGATTTCTCGGTCCGCTGCGATGCGAACACCGCCAAGTTGCTCCGCCCGATGGAGCCTTACTTTGCCGGCATGGCCGGCGCTCGTGCGACCGGCCTTGGCGCCGATGTGGAACCGCCGGCGCTGAGCGCCAACGTTACGTTGCCCGGCATCGAGGTTTTCGTCGACCTGGCCGAGTTGATCGACATCGAGGCCGAAATTGCCCGCAAGAAACAAGAATTGGAAAAGCTCGAGGGGCTGATCGCCACGAAGCGAAAGAAACTCGAAAACCAGAATTTCATCGAGCGGGCGCCGGCGGCGGTGGTGCAGAAGGAGAAGGACGGTTTGGCCGAGTTGGAAGATCAACACGCTAATACTACAGCCGTTTTGCAGCGGCTTGCGACGGTCAAGTAGTAATTGCCGTTTAGCCGCCGCGTCCACGCGGCGTTGCATTTCTCGGCGTGGACGCCGGGGCTGAACAATTCTGTTTGTAGTGTCCCAATTTATCGGGGCCTTCGTGTGGCATGAACCGCATGAATACGGTCACTACGAACCAATAGTTGCCCCAAACGTCTTGGTAAAGTATAATCGAGAAATACAGTGAATTGCTGAACCTGGGAATCGACCACAACGGCGAGGTTCAAGGTGATCGAGTTTTTTTGTCCGAACGGACACAAGATCATATGTCCTGACGAGCAGGCGGGCCGGGGGGCAAAATGCCCTAAATGTGGGGTTAAGTTCCGCATTCCATACCCGGCCGAAGTCGACGCCAGTCACGCTGCTGGGAGCGACTCCGACGTCTCTAAACCGGAACTGACCGATTCGGGAATCGGACCGCTTGAGACAGACAGCGTCGAACCGGTGGAAAAAGAGCCGCAGATCGAGTTTCTTTGTCCCAACGGCCATCGGTTGCACGGCCCGGCCAGCCTGCAAGGGAAACCGGGCCAATGCCCCGAGTGCGGCTCGAAGTTTCGGATTCCCACCTACGACGACGTCCCTGAAGAAGCAGAGGAAACTGAGCAAGATCTCGGTGTCGGTCGGGCAGACGGCGGTGTCGATTCCGACCTTACCCGACCGCAAATCGACACCGGACGGACGGACACTGACGAGCCGTCCGAAGAAATCTCGGCAGCGGAACGTTCCACGGCGGCTGCGTTCGAGAGGTTTTGGGCCGAGAAACCGGACGGAGAAAATGTCCAGGTGCACTTGTCCGGCGGTGAAATACTCACGTCGGACCGGTTCGTCAAGTCACTCTCCACGCAAAACCACGGGGTATTCGCAGTTAAAGAGCCGGACGATACCTACACGCTGACGGCCGTTGCATGGGACTCGGTCGTCAGGATGGTGATGCGTGGCGTTAAGAACATTCACTGACCTTCTCGACCGCACGTACAATGTCGTCCATGTCGCGTTCGGTGCCCAGCAGCAGTCGTTGCTCCAGCCAAACGCCTTGCGCACGGCAAATTGTCTCGCAATTCGGACAATTCACCTTGCGATAGTCCAGTTCCGGGTTGTCGAGCAGACAACCCGTGTAAGGTCCGAACGCCTGATTCTCGAACATCGGCTGTCTGTAAATCGGTGTAGGATATCCTGCGATGGCAGGAATTCCTTCGGCGTTAAGCGATTCGAGGAACGTCTCGCGCGACGTGCCGAAGGTCTCCTGGTCTAGGCGGAAGGAGAAGAGATGGTAACCGTGCCGCGTGCAGTCGGCGGTTCGTGTCTGTGGGCAGATGCCGGGGACCGCCGAGAGCCGTTCGGCCAGGTGCTTTCCGTTTCGCTCGCGTGTTTCCGCCTGCTGCTCGAAGCGGTCGAACTGTGCATTGAGCACCGCACCTTGGAACTCGCTTAGCCGATAGTTGCCGCCCATGGTAAAATGCTCGTACCACTGGCGGTCCGGCATACGGCCGCAGTTTTGGATCGACCAGCATCGCCCTGCCAGGTCGTCGTCGTTGGTCAGAATAATACCGCCTTCGCCGCTGGTGAAATTCTTGCTGGACTGGAATGAAAACACGCCCATGTTGCCGATCGCACCGACGCGTCGTCCCTTGTATTCCGCACCGTGTGCGTGACATGCGTCCTCGATCACGATCAGGTTGTGTCGCCCGGCGATATCCATAATCGCGTCCATATTGCACGGCAGCCCGCCAAAGTGTACGGGAATAACGGCTCGGGTTCGCGGTGTGATTGCCGCCTGGATCGCCTGCGGGTCGATGTTGAACGTGTCCAGTTCCAGGTCGGCGAACACGGGCGTTGCGTTCGCTTCGATCACCGCAGAGGCCGTGGCGATGAAGGTATACGGCGGCACGATCACCTCGTCGCCGGCCTGAATTCCCGCCGCCATCATTGCTATCCGCAATGCCACCGTACCGTTGACCACCGCGACGGCATGTTTGGCCTGATGATATTCGGCGAATTGCTGTTCAAACTGTGCCACTTCGTCGCCGGCGAGTTTACCCCAATTGCCGCTTCGCAGCGCCTGGAGCAGCCGGCGTTCTTCTTCCTCGCCGAAGATCGGCCACGAAGGAAACGGCTCGGTCCGTACGGGACTGCCGCCGTGGATCGCTAGTGTGTCGGTCATTTGTTCTCCACAGTGGCGCCGGCGTCTCGCCGGTGTCACACAAGTAAAGGCGTTGTTATAAGTTCCGCAACACCGGCGGGACGCCGGTGCCACTGGATTCCCATTTATTGTCGTCCTGATTCAACTGACAAGTCCAGCCGCATACCATCTACCGCACACCGTCTACCGTCTACCGCTAGCCCAAGTCATCAAGCCGCCAACGGCCAGCAGCATTACGCCAAAAAACACGCTGAGGCAGATAGACATGGTCCCTTCTATCCACGGCAAGATACATAGTATCATCAAGCCTATGAATAAAACAGAGACGCCGACGACGCGGAACGGCGAGAAAACTGCACCGGCTTGCTGCGTTTCCGGCCGATCCTCGTCCAACTGTCCGATCGGCACCGCCAGCCTGCTATGGAACAAATCGACCCGCTCACATTCCTCGGCATTCATCGGTTTCAGCAAACTCACTGCGAATATCGTAAACAGAGTAACCACGGCTGTACCGGCGAAAATTGCGATTTCCTTCTCGAGGATCACGCTGAAGATTACCGTTTCATTCATTCCGTTGAGAGTCAGCACCATGCTTGATGGGCACCATCTAAGCATGACCAGCCCCGTCACGATGCCGCAAATCCAGCCCCATATCGCACCAGTCTTGGTCACGCGGCTGGAAAGCAGCCCGAATATCATGGGAAGCCCGGCCGGTGCAGTTACAATGCTGAATAGCGTAACCATGTTTTTGAACAGGTCTTCTCCAGTGCCTGCCGACATCAAGAACGCCGTTCCAAGTGCGGCGGCGCCGATAAGCAACGTCGTAGCACGTCCAACCAGCACAAGTTCTCTTTGCGATGCGCGTGGTCGCAAGAGGCGTCGGTAAACGTCGTTTGTAAGCACTCCTGCACAGACGTTGTAATCGCTGCTGAGCATGGACATTGT
>DAOWNK010000021.1 GCA_030642635.1 Pirellulales bacterium | reverse complement strand
GGGGTAATACCGTTGAATTAGTAATGATATCAATAAAAATCAAGTGGCGCCGGCGTCTCGCCGGTATGACGTAACTCGAAGTAATGCCTATACTTATGCACCACCGGCGGGACGCCGGCACCACTGTGTTGATGCCAATTCTGCCCCTTAATTTAACGGTATTGTCCCTAATCCCCAGCTCCCAGCCCCTGACTATCCCCCAAAATTTTACAGGTGGGCTACCCCTCTATGGGAACTCTGCTATACTAATGGTAGTAGAGTATGCTGGTTATCTAGGGGGGCAACCAGCGGGGAGTAGCGAAACCCCCTGTAGGATGTTGTGTGGATTCGGCCCGCCATGGGATTTTATCTGTTGTCACGTTATGAAAGGAACTTAAGGAGTTGATCGAATGAGTGATAAAATCAAGCTGTTAGTTGCTGACGACCACGAGGTCGTCCGCAGTGGGTTAAAGAGTATGTTTGCCAGGACTGAAGTGGAGATCGTCGCCGCAGTGGCCACCGGTTCGGCGGCCGTTAAGTATGCGTTGGAAAACGATCCGGACGTCGCATTGCTCGATATCCGCATGCCCGAAGGCGACGGGCTGACTGCGCTGGGGCGCATCAAGCTGGACAAGCCGGATATGCCGATCCTGATGCTCTCGACGTTCGACAACCCCACTTACATTGCCCGAGCCGTTGCACTGGGCGCCAACGGTTACCTGCTGAAAAGTTGCACACGAGAGAAGCTTATCGACGCGGTTCGTACGGCCGCGGCCGGCGAAAACGCCTGGACCCGCGACGAGTTGCGCCGGGTAACCGGTGCGTTGGCCACACCGCGGTTGGCGGCAGACATCGAAGTGCCGCTGACCCAACGCGAGAGCGAGGTGCTGCGACAGTTGGCCTACGGTCTGACGAACAAAGAGATCGCCCTGGCGCTGGGTATCAGCTACGAGACAGTCAAGGAGCACGTCCAACACATACTGCGCAAGGTTGGGGTTTCAGACCGCACCCAAGCCGCCGTTTGGGCAGTCAGGAAAGAGCTTGTTTGAGTTCGGTAGGTTATGCTTCAGCATATCGTATTGTGGTGTCGGCCATATCTTTGGATCATGATATGCTGAAGCATAACCTACTTTTCTTTCCGTCGTTGCTTTTCTCGGTGTATTGTCTGTACTCCACACCGATCCAAGGCGCCGACGATGGCGCCAAGCCTGTAATTTCGGCCACGCAGTCGGTGGTGCTGGCGATTGTCGAGTCGGCCTGTCAGAATCGCCTTGCCGCTGAGCCGGTGTGCGGAGATCGGCTGACCGAGTTGTACGTTCGCCGTGCCGCCGCCGCTGTCTGTAATCTTCCAACCGAACTGTCCGCCAAGGCGTTTCTGCTGGGCCTGGGGATCGGCCTGGATGATTCGACCGTACTGAGGGCCAATCTGTTGACGAGAAATCTGTGCCGGCAGGTGGAATCCGACAGGCAGCGTATCGCACGATTGGAAGTGCTCGGCTCGCCGACCATGCACCGCCGCCGCGACCTGGCCAAGCACTTTGCTGTTTCGGCTGCGTTGACGGTTGTGGTAAGTCCGCATGCCGCCGAGTCTGTCGGTCTGATGAAGGAATTAAACGACTCGCACGGCGGCACAGGGTTCAGTTTCGCCGACCTGGCCGCCGACCTGGCCGGCGTTAGGTTCGCCGTCGGTGTGCGAGATGCAAAAATCCGACTGAAAACACTTGCAACGTCTTTTGCCGTAAAGAATTTTCTGCCGGATGTGAGCGATCTGAAAGAAGGAATCACCTGGGAAGAGTTCGTCGTAACGTATGGCTCGGTTGACGATGAGCGTTTCCAACGTCAACAAAAGGCGATCCGAAAACGGATTCTTGCATTGCCGGGATACAAGTAACGGTCGCGGTGTTATGAAAGCAGCAGTGTGCGTACTTCAAATTGCTCGTCCAGATCGAACAGCACGACAGGCTCGCCCGGCTGGATACCACCGAGTTTGAGCTTAAGCAGCTTTGCCGGATTATCGACCGCCATGGCCACGGCCTGCCGGAGCGTAACGCCGGCAAACCGCATTACGTTGGCAACGCCGGTGCCGATAGGCAGCGACGCCCCGGCCATAGTTTCCCGTTGCCCGGCAACCACCAGTCGGCCGTCGGGCAGTATTTCCGACTCGCAGAGTTTGTTGTCGTATCGCCCCGGCGGCAGGCCGGCCATACCCGATAAGTCGCTTACCAGTATACACCGCTCGGGCGTCTTGGCACGCACGAACGTCTTAACCGCCTCCGCCGGCAGGTGATGGCCGTCAACGATCAGCCCGGCCGTCAGTCGATCATCGGCAAGCTGCGGCCAAAGGTAATTGCGATGTCGGTGAAGCGTCGCCGCAGAGCCGTTGCCGAGGTGTGTGCTCATCCGTGCGCCGGCGTCGACGGCTGCACGAATCTGGTCCGGCTCGGCCGAGGTATGCCCGATGCTTACCACCACGCCGCTGTCGGCAACGTGCCGGATGAACTCCGGCGACTCGTCGAATTCAACGGCCATCGTCAGGATGCGAATCCGACCGTCGGCGGCCTCCTGGAGCCGCTGGAACTCGTTCCAGTCCGGCTTTCGGCAGTGTTGGAGCGGATGTGCGCCGCGAGTGCCGTCCTTGGGCGAGATGTACGGCTCTTCCAGATGAATACCGACAATCCGCCGGGCAGTCTCAGGCGACTGGTCGCACGTTGCAACGATCGTGCGCATGGCGTGGGCCAGCACGTCAAAACTTTCCGTGATGACCGTCGGACAAAATTGCGCGACACCGAAGGCGTCCATGGCGTGAACAACCCGAGCGACCTTCTCGGGAGTCAACTCGCGGTCGCAGAACCACTGACCGCCGTAGCCGTTCATCTGCAAGTCGATCAGCCCCGGTGCGATCCAAGGCGGACGCTCGGCCGGTTGGTCGGCGCATGGAGTTATGCCGGCGAGTCTTTCCCCGGCGATTTCCACACGTACCGGCAGACCGGTATCGTAGCGTCGAGCGATCAGTTGCATTGCTGCGGTAGGGTGCGTGAAACGCACCAAAACTAATTTGATGCGATGGTATAGGAATTGGTGCGTTTCACGCACCCTACAAAACTTTATGTTACATGCCAGGGCGGCCGGGTTGAACCACCACCCATGGCCGGCCGATGCCGCTCCATTGCGACGGGTAGAACATGTTGTTCGACTTCCACCCAGGCGACCAGTCGCCGTCTATCGGATCGACGGCGCAATGAGGACGGGCGTTCGAAAAACCGAACCATCGCATGGCAGCCAAACGCTGCTGACGCTGGACAGATCGAAATTCAGATTTCTGACGGACCGCCGTCTTCGGGTCGTCGTACTGCTGTTGGTATTGCTCGTAAAACCACATTTCCGGTGTGGGCGTCACCTCGCCAGACGAGATGCTCTCTTTTACATCGAGATTATCCTTGGTCGGTTTGTCCGCCATCACCGGTATCGCAGCCAACATCAACAACACGAAGAGTATAATCGAAAGCCTTGTCATTTGTAAGTCTCCTGTTCGATCCGTAGTGTCCCCCCGGAGGGATGTCGTATAACAACACCTATTCTGTCATTCGGTCTGCAACGGCCGAGAGGATTAGGCTGATTTTGAGGTAGCTTTGCACGGCGGACAAGTTCGCCGGCTAAATGGGGAAAATAAAGCCGCGACCGGTGGTCGCGGTTTAACGAACAACCACGCGATTTTTTCCAAACCGCTGGGCGCAACCAACGGTCGCGGCTTTATGCTTCCACCAACCCCAACTGGACCAGCCGCCGATATAGCCTCGGCCTGGTCATGCCTAACAGTCGTGCGGCCTTGGCCTTGTTGCCCTTCGAACGTGCCATTGCCCGGCGTATCAGCTCTCGTTCGACCTGGCCGAGGAACTCGTCCAACACAATCGTTTCTTCTTTGTGTGGAGGACGTGCAGCAGCGTCGATGGCAAGGTGGATTCGCTCCGGCAGGTCGTCCGCACCGATCAGCGGACCGGCCGAGCGCCGATGTGCTTCGGCCACTGTTTGTGACAATTCATCGACGTTGCCCGGCCACGAGTAGGCGTGAAGCAAGTCGAGTGCCTCGGGCGTAAAGCCGCCGATCTGCCGTGTACCGCCGGCGTTTAGCTCTTCGAGACATTGCTGGGCAAGCAACGGAACGTCCTCTCGACGCTCGGCAAGCGGCGGCAACCCGATCGTGATGGTGCTAAGCACAGAGGCCAACTCCTCGCGATACTTTCCCTGATGTGCCAACTCAACGAGCGACTGCTCGGCGGTGGCGATCAACCGCAACGGAAACGGCCGGTTTACCAAATACGCCACCAACTCGGCCTGCACGTCGGCGGAAAGTTGATCGACATGGTTAAGCAGCAGCGTACCGGCAAAAGACTCATCGCCAAGCACATTGCCGCCGGCCAATGCTGTTATCGTGGAGCCGATCAACTCGGCCCCTAACACCGAGCAGTCCAGCGGCGTCAGCGATCCGGACCGGGCGGCCTTGCCGGCGTAATGTACGGCCGCGGCGATGTGCCGGCGTCCGCTGCCCGGTGGGCCGACCAGCAGCACGTTGGTGCGGCTGTCGGCGGCAAGTTCTACTTGACGTTTCGCCAGGCGGATCGCCGAACAGTTGCCCAACAACTCCTCGGCACGGTAGCGCCCGGCCGCCTCCCGACGAAACCGTTCGATCCGCTCGTGCAATTCCATCGAGTCGGCCTCGTGTGACGACGGAACGTTCTGGGGCTGGTCCTCTGGCAGATCGACAGAGTCCAGCACGGCAATCACCGCAAGCTGATCCTCCGGGCAGGTCCCCAGTGGAATGAACCGTGCACGGCGACGACGCACCTGCCCGTCTGCGCCTACGCACGAGACGTTTGCCGAGACTTCCGCTCCGGCGGTGGACTGCGGCGGCGGGCACAAGGCGGCGGCCACTGCTTCCGGGCCGGTCACATCCGGCTCGGAGTGATATGCCGCCCGGCTGCCCAGCAACTCGGCGCCCGGCGGGCCGAGCCAGTTGTAACATGCCCGATTGACAAAAATTACCGTCAACTCGTCGTCCAGCACGTAGATCGGCTGGTCGGCCGAGTTTAGCAGTCGGGCAAGCTCTGAGGCATGTATTCGCGGTCGGGCCATGTGTGATTGTGTTGGTAAATTGGATTTTCCGGATTTTTAACGACAACTTTCTCTCGAGGTGACAAACAATTGTCACCCTGGTCCTGTATAACAGTAACATCCGAAATGGATAAGCCTGGCCGCCGCTCCGGGAATTTGGGGCAGACCGGGGTGGCGGTTTTTTTATCTCTTACGGTTTTTGTGCGAAGCCGCAAGCGGATATTTCATATTATTTTCAACATTGTGGGCGCAAAAAATAGCCCCTCGTAGGCGGGGCAGCAACCTACGAAGGGCATTGTGGCGAGGGAAACCCCTCACACCTCTGTATTATTACGCAAATCCCCGGTTCGTTCAACCCCTAAACCGGGTGGTGGCAGTACAGAGGGTGTTTGGGAATTAAAACACATCCAACTGGAAATGGTGGCCTTTGTGGTAACGTCGGGCCTGGGGATAGTAGTTTTGCCACTGCTTGTTGTAGACCGGGATTCTCATCTCCGGCGGATAGCGGTTATACATGTCCTCGCTGCTGCGATAGTAGTCCGACCCCCAAAAGTTCTGCGGATACCAGACGTACGGATAATGGTACAAGCGGTTCCAATCCTGGGTGCTGTAGCTTCGGCCCCATTGGCGACCAAATGCCTGCTGTGCCTGGGCATCGGCGACGCTGAAGACGGCCAACACGGCGGCTGCGCACAGCAGCACGATCATGGTCCGGCGGATCATTGACTTATCCCCCTATTAGAGTATCGAAATGAGACATTTGCGCACTTTGCCGCGCAGTCGACTACTAACAGCATCGGCGAGCGTTACCGCCCGCATTAAGCGAATATTCCGCACAAACGATACAATTCAACCATCCAACGGCCCGGGCGCCTGCCGGCCCTTGGCGTGGGACTCAAGGTACGCGGCGAGCATAATCTGTGCAGCGACCATGTCGAGCCGTTTCTTGCGGCGCCGGCTGGTCAGTTTTGCGCCCAGCAGAAACCGTTCGGCCTCGTTGGTGGTGAAGCGTTCGTCGAAAAATTCTACCGGCACGCCGGTCACCTCTCCGAGCCAGCGGCCGAACTGCCTGGCTTCGGTCGATTTTTGGCTCTCGCGGCCGTCCAGATGCACCGGCAGCCCGACCACGAAGAGCGCAACGTCTTCCTCGGCGACTAGCTTTAGGAACCGTTCGGCATCGTGTTTCGCACCACGCCGGGTGTAATTTTCCACCGGGCTGGCGATGGTTCGGTCGGGGTCGCTCAGCGCAATGCCGATCCGCACGGTGCCGAAGTCGAGCCCGGCGATACGGCCCGGCGGAGTGGAAGAATTATCGGTCATGGTGGTAGTAAGTAGAGAAGAGAGAAGAGAGAAGAGAGAAGAGAGAAGAGGGAAGAGAGAAGGGAGAAAATAGTCTCCCCTCGCCACTCTCTCCTCTCTCCTCTCTCCTCTCTCTTCATCCCCCGTGTAACCACTCCGGTACAGTCGCCTTCGCCGAGTCGCAGGACAGAATGTACGGCTTCAGGTCGAGCACCGGTGTAGCGTCGAATGCGTCGATCCGTTCGACTTCAATTACGTTGTCCTTGACCGAAACGATTTTGCACAAGCTCAAGGCAAACTACGGCTATGATTGCAATACACTTCATCAGGCTCTCCTTTTGTGGAATCGCGGATTTCGAGGTCGCCGTACCGGCGACCGCTAAACGTATCGATTCTCACGTTTAGCAGCCGTCGGCACGGCGGCTTAAACGCCATAATTTCAAATGATACCCGATGGCCGCCTTGTTGGAAACATCCGATGGAGAAAACTGAGCAAGCATGGTAGAATAAACGTTATGGTTTTGCGATAAAAAGGCGGCCATAATTACTGCCGCCTACCGTCTACCATCCACCACATACCGCCCACCAATGACCGACCGACTGATTGCCATCGGCGACGTTCACGGATACCTTACGTCGCTTAATGCGCTTTTGCGTGCGATCGGTCCACGGCCGGGCGATACGATTGTCATGCTGGGTGATTACGTCGATCGCGGGCCGGACAGCCGTGGGGTGATCGACCGGTTGATCGTGCTGAAGCAGCAGTGCCGATTGGTCCCACTGTTGGGCAACCACGATGAATTGCTGCTGGATATTTGCAACGGCCGGACGGAACTAATCGGCGAGTGGCTGCTGTACGGCGGCGACACCACGGTCGCCTCATACGACGGCGACGTGCCGGACGGCGTGCCCCGGCAGCACGTCGATTTTTTGAAAGAGTGTCTGCCGTATTATGAATCGGACCACCACTTTTTCGTACACGCCAATTACTATTCAAACCTGACGCTGGAACAGCAGCCACGCGAGGCGTTGTATTGGGAATCGCTCAGGGATCGCGAGCCGTTTTCACATCGTTCCGGCAAGACGGCCGTCGTCGGCCATACCGCCCAGAAAAACGGCGAGATTTTCGACCTCGGGTATCTCAAGTGCATCGACACTTGGATTTACGGCGACGGCTGGCTTACGGCCATAGACCTCGGCACCGGGCAGGTCTGGCAGGTTGACAAAGAAGGCGGAAGGCGGAAGGCGGAAGGCGGAAACCCGACCGCTACACATCCCCCTTCCCCCTTCCGCCTTCCCCCTTCCTGAATACCCTGCCGCTGTCAATCTGCTCGAATCCCAGCTTTCCGTACAACCCGAGGGCGGCCGTGTTGTACTGCATCGCCTGGGCCTCGACGAGCATAATTCCCTGGCGAATGAACTGCCGGAATGCCTCGCTCATCAGAAAAACGGCCAACCCGCGCCGTCGCAACGATTCCTCGACCCGAAAGTCGATCAGCCCGGTTGCCCGACCGATAGTCGTCGTGCCGGCAGGCTCCATGCTGCGAAAGGTTGCCCAGCCCACTGCCGAGCCGCGATTGCGTGGAATCAACTCGAACCGGATTCGGTCGAAATCACCCATCGTGCAGGCGTCCCACCAGTTACGTGCCGGTGGGTCTTCGACGACCTCCACCACCATCTGACGCCGTATCTGCATCTGGCGCCGGTCGATCTTGGCCTCGAAATCATCCAACCGGCGGTGAAAAACGAGCGTGCGATCTATCTGCTGGTAGCCGTGCGAACGGAAAAGCTCCAATGCAAGAGCGTCGGAATCCAGCACACCGGGCAGTTCGCTGCCCCCGTAAAGCCCCAGATAGAACGGGTTCATGGGGTAAATTCCACCGCCGTATAGCACTTTTGCCCCACGGCGGTGAAGATACGCCTCGCACCGCTCCAACAGCCCGGCCGCCACCTCGGCTTGCGCCGAGTCCGGCCGAACCAATACCAGGCATATCACGCCTTGTTCGGTGGAGAGCCGATCCAGCCGGTCATTCGGGCCGAACCCGGCATGGGCGAATCCGACCGGCCGGCCGTCGTCGAAAGCCAGGATCAGGCCCTCGTGGTCGAAATACGGCTTTGCAAAGACAAGCTGCTCGAACAGATCGGGCGAGACCTGCCCGACCAGCCCGTGCTGTCCGGCGCGACTCCGCCAAAGCGCCGTCAAAATCGGCGGATCGGTGTTGCAAAACGTGCGATATCGTAACATCGCAATCTATGAGGATGGAATACTATAGCAAGATAATCTATAGATTATAGACCGCAATGAAACTTATGCTAGGGGCAGGTGGCTATCCGGCTTCTTTCCGCACGACGGGCAACTCGGCCGGCCAGCCGGCGAAATGCCCAGCGGGGATAACGCGATGGCGAGGCGCGGCAAGCGGTCCGACCGGGCCGTCGGCCGTGTCGTCCCATGCGTGCGTGTGTATTCTGTCAAGAATCTGCTCGGCCACGGCCAGCGCGTCGCGGCCGGCCTTGCCCGTGACAAGCGGTCGGCGAAGGGTGCGAATCGATTCGACAAAATCTTCCGATTCCAGCGCCAGTGCATCCACCGCGTCGTGCTGCTTCTGTTGTATCGGAAAATGCTCTTCGGCAAGGTGCTCCTTGTAATACTCCACCTGTTCGGCCGAGAGCATCTCAACGTCGAACCGGCGTCGCAGCAACGTCTCGCTCGGACGCACCAGCGTGGTTGTGCGCGTGGCGAAGTCGACGGCGGCATACCCTGTCGGCGACCAGACGCTCATCCGACGCCTTGGTTGGTGGCTCACCCGGGATGCCGAAATCACCGCAACGCAGCCGCACTCGAACTCCAGCCGGGCATTGGCGACGTCCTCGTGCCCACCGAGCACCGAAAGGCCAAGTGCATCGACCTTGCGGACCGCCGAGCAGACCATCGAGAGCACCAGGTCGATGTCGTGAATCATCAGATCGAGCACCACGCCGACGTCGGTCGAGCGGAACGTAAAGCCGCTTATGCGGACCGCTTCGATATACTTCGGGTTTTGGGTGTGCGGCACGGCGGCCGTAAATGCCGGGTTAAACCGTTCGACGTGGCCTACCTGCAGCACAAGGTTATTCCGCCCGGCGGCCTCGACCAACTCATCGGCCTCGGCGATGGTGGAGCAAATCGGCTTTTCGACCAGCAGGTGGACGCCGTGGTTCAGACACTCCATTGCGAGCTTGTGGTGGAGTTTCGTAGGCGCGGCGATTACGGCGGCATCCAGCTTGCCGAGCAATTCGCGGTGGTCGGCCAGCGCTTGTGTGCGGCACTCGGCGGCCACCCGATTGCGATTCTCCGGCAGCGGATCGACGACGGCCACCAGCTCGACGTGCCGGTTTTTGGCGAGTTTTTGTGCATGGAACCCGCCGAGCCGGCCGGCCCCGATAACAGCTGTTTTGAGTTTTTTCACGGCAAATTTTCCAAATACGCGATGTTTCAGGCGGCCATGCGTCGTTCGCGGCCGCGACCGTGCTGGCCCTCGTGCTGGCTCTGAACGAAACTCAACAGGTGGTTGACCTGCGGGAGCAATTGGCAGTTGTTCCGCAGGATGTCCCAGGCGTTGTCCAGTCCGACTTTGGCGCGAAACAGCAAGCGGTATGCTTCCGCCAGCGCCTCGATTACGTCCGGCGGAAAGTTGTTTCGCTTCAGTCCCACCATGTTCAGACATCGCGGTTTGCTGGGGTGTCCGTCCACGAGTATGTACGGCGGCACGTCGTGCCTGACGGTGCTCATACCTCCGATGAAGCTGTAGCTGCCGATGGTGGCGAAATGGTGCACCGCCGCACCGGCGGAAAGCGACGCGTAATCGTGAACGTGCACGTGCCCGCCCAGCAGCGTGTTGTTGGCGATGATGATATGGTCGCCCAACCGGCAATCGTGTGCGACGTGACAATAGGCCATCAGAAAGTTGTAGTTGCCTACGCGCGTCAGTCCGTCTTCCTTTTCGCTTGCACGGTTGACTGTAACGCCCTCGCGGATGACGTTGTGATCGCCGATCACTACCCTGGTATCGGTTCCGGTGTAGCTGACGTCTTGCGGTTCCCCGCCGAGCACAACGCCCGGATATACGTGGTTGTACCGTCCCAGATCGACGTGCCCCATAATGGTCACGCCGTTTTCGAGTCTGGTTCCCCGGCCGATCGAGACATTAGACCCGATTACACAGAAAGGCCCGATTTCAACGTCCTCGTCGATTTGTGCATGCGGATCAATCGAGACGTTCTCAGCAACGTAAGTGGCCATCGCCGTGGGTCCTTTGTCTGAAGTGGTTTTGGCACTATTTAGCCCCGGGTGAATACACCCGGGGCCAGCGAAAATCGCTTGCCACGCTTGCCCGCCGTGTATTCACGGCGGGCTAAATAGTCGACGCGCCGTGCAAGCACGGTGGCTAAATTTCCTGGATCACGCACAACGCTTGAATCCTTGTCTGCTTTCCTTTTCCGCCATGATTGCACGGACCAACTCGGCGTTGAGCTTGTGTCCGCTGCGATATGCGATGAACCGTCCGGCCAGGTCGCAGCCGGCCAGCGCCAGATCGCCCACCATATCGACAATTTTGTGCCTGACGCATTCGTCCGGGAATCGCAGGCGATTGCCGATCGGCCCGTCCGGCCCGAACACCAGCAGGTCCTTGCACGTTGCACGGCGGCCCAAACCTTGTGCCTGCAGCGCGGCTGCTTCATGCTCCAGCAGAAACGTTCGGCTCGGCGCCAGGCCCTTGCGGAACAGCGCGGGCGAGAGCACAACTTCGAGCGATTGCCGCCCGATGGGGTTCCCGCTGCCGTAGTCCAATTCGTACTGTAGCACCGTCTTTTCAGAGCAGCACGGCCGGGCTTCGATCCAGCTTTCCTCGTCTCCCAGCCGGATCACGTTGCAAATGGCTCGTACGGCGCGAACGGCGTCCTGTGTGACGATACCCGCCGCAGTGAGCGCTTTGACGAACGGTTCACTGGAGCCGTCGCAGCCGGGTATCTCTTGCCGATTGACGTGCACCCGGCAGTTGTCGATCTGCAGACCGGCCAATGCCGCCATGAGGTGCTCGATCATGTCGACCCCGGCCTGTCCGCGTCGCAAGATGGTGCGCAGCGGTGTTTCGGTCCGATTGGCCACCGTGGCGGCAATGCACGGGCAGCCGTCCAAGTCGTCGCGTACGAAGACGATTCCCGAATCTACTTCGGCCGGGCGAAACTCAACTCGTACGTCTTGCCCGCTCCAGTAGCCGATCCCCTGGACAACAGCCGGGGCGGCTATCGTTTGTTGATTACGTGTCGAGATCATCTATGCGGATTATAAGCTCCGACACCCGGTCGCGTAGCGTGCGGCACGGTGCTGGTGCGTCGGTTAAGATTGTCGATCACAACCTGCGTGATGTCGAGGTTGCGGTTGTGCCATACCACCGGTTTGTTGATGTTCCGCAGCACGTCCTCGGGCCGGTTGGCGTCGACCTGCTCGCCGTTGAACCGCAGCACCATCGTGATTCCGTTGCTGGCACAGTAATAGTCGACCTCTTGCAGGATTTCCTGGTAAACGTTGTGGTATATTTTGGCCTCTCGTTCCAGAAACTCCTTTTTTTGTAGCTGCACCCGCACACTCAGGTCGGCCTGCCGCTTGGTCACTTCCTCTTCGATGGCCTTGTAATCAGGCGTTCCCTTTCGGTAACTGCTTGCCTCTTCGGCTCGCTTGCGGATGGCGTCGCGTTCGGACTTGACCTGTGTCTCCGCCCGGGCGACGTCGGCCTTCATACCGTCCATCATTGCCTTGAAACGACTGTGGCTCTTGAAGATTCGGCTCACGTCGATCAGTGCGACGATCGGTGCGCCTCGGGTCGGTCTGACGGCCGTGCGGGTCGGATGTTGGGCAACGGCCGGCGATTGCGCCAGAACGGCTGAAAGCACCACGGCAACCAGTACGGCACGTCGTTGAAAATTCTTCACGTTCAGCACTCCTTGCTGTTGTAGTCGGTCTTCCCTGACCTGGCGTGTTTTTGCTTATTGCTCAAGCATCGCCGTACCGACCTGGCCTTTCGGCTTTCCAGAAATGGCTCCAAAATAGTTTTCAGGGAGGCGTATTTTGCCCGCAATGGCCGTTCGGGTAAAGGCCAGATATTTCGGGTTGCATGGAAATCGCGCAACATGTTGTGAATTAACAACTTAACGCGATATTCCAGTCTGTAAAATGCGTAACACTTCAGCCTTATGAAATAGCGGTCACATTTTTTGCCCGTTTAGCCGGCGTGCTTGCACGCCGTGTGAAGTAAGCGAAATGTTATCCGGAAAGACCACACGGCGTGCAAGCACGCCGGCTAAACGAATTATTGCATACCCCACCAAAATGTAACAAAATGCCGCAATTCGCTTTGACACAAACCGCCTTTGTCGCTATCCTCTCGAACCAACCTGACCGGACAAGGACGTCCGCTGAAGTCGGAACGCCACGGAGGGCATGAAATTTGGACGAACAACAAAGTGTGCTGATCGTCGATTCCTCGGAAGAGACCCGCGAGGTGTTGCAAACCGCGCTGGAGCGGCGTGGAATGCGTATCTTTTCGGCCGCACAGGTCGGTTTCGGGCTTGAGTTGGCCAGGCGTCATCACCCCGACCTGATTGTGCTCGATCTCGAACTGGACGAATCCTCTCCAGAACACCTATCTGCTCCGTTTGCCGAACAGGCTGGCGCCGACCATGCCTCGCTCGTTGTGTTGGGCAGCGTACGCCGTCGCAATTCTTGCCTGCCAAATGCAGAATTTGTGGCCAAGCCCTACCATTATGCACCGTTAATTCGTAAAATTGAGGAATTACTGGGCAGGTGCGCAATGGGGGAAACAGGGCCGTGCCGTCGCTGTTCGTGATTCGAGGAAACGATCAAGGTACACGATTCGAGCTGGAGGAGCCGATCCTCCGGCTGGGGCGCGATTCGTCCAGCGCCATCCACGTCCACGACACCGAAGTCTCGCGCCAACATGCCGAAATTCGCCGGACCAACGGTAACTATACCGTCTCCGATCTGGACAGCTCCAACGGGACGTTCGTAAACGGCAACCGTATCAGCCGGCATCTTCTGGCCAGCGGCGACCAGGTCCAAGTCGGCAGCACGTTGATGCTCTACACCGGCCGGTCCGACGAGGCGGACGAAGACCTCGAAATGATCAACATCGCCGCTGCCGAAGGGTCGCAAGACTCCTCGCGGATCATTCGTTCGGTCTCGCAGGAGCAGGGGAGTCAAATCTTCGCTCCCGACGCCGAGTTCTCGCTGAATCCCTGGCTCGCCCGGGCCAGAAGCAATCTGCAGGTGATGTATCGCACCGCGCTTGCTGTCAGTCATACACTGGATATCGACCAGTTGCTACAGAGAATTATGGAGTTGATCTTCGAGTGGGTAGAGGCGGACCGAGGCTGCATCATGCTGGTCGATCCGCAGACAAAGCTGTTAAAACCGATGGTCCGCCGCACGCGAGCCGGTGTACCAAGCGACGAAGAGATTACCATAAGTAAGACGATCCTCGATTACGTCATTGAGCGGAACGAGGGCGTAATAACCAGCGACGCACGGCAGGACGACCGCTGGGACTCGGCCGCCAGCATCGTGCAGATGGGCATCCACGAGGCGATTTGCGTGCCGATGCAGGGCCGGTACGACGTGGTCGGGGCGATCTACATCGACACCTCCACCTCGCCGGAGGAGATCATCCGAAAAGGCAAGACCGACAAGTTTACCGAAGACCACCTGAAGCTGATAATCGCCATCGGCCACCAGGCGGCCCTGGCGGTGGAAGATACCCGGTATTATTCCGCCATGGTCCAGGCCGAGCGATTGGCCGCCATTGGGCAGACCGTCACCACGCTCTCGCATCATATAAAAAACATCCTGCAGGGGATTCGCGGCGGAAGCTACCTGATCGAGATGGGACTTACAGACCACGACGAAACGGTAGTCGGCAAGGGGTGGAAGATCGTCGAAAAGAACCAGAACAAAATCTCCGCGCTGGTAATGGATATGCTCACTTTCAGCAAGGAACGCGAGCCGGACCTATCGAAGGCCAACGTCAATCGGGTCGCAGCCGACGTGATCGAACTGATGCAGGGCAGGACCGACGAACTCGGCGTGGAGCTTGTCTGGCAGCCGGCCGACGAGATGCCGAATATGATGTTCGACCCGGAAGGGATACACCGTGCGGTGCTGAACGTGGTGAGCAATGCGATCGACGCGGCCGGCGAAAACAAGCCGCCCGGGCGTGTCGAGGTCAGTTCCTGCTACGACGCCGAGAAATCGCTCGTGCAGATCGTCATCGAGGACAACGGCCCGGGCATCCCGCCGGAACGGATGGACGAACTGTTCAGCCCGTTCGTCTCGTCGAAGAAGGGTCGCGGCACCGGGCTTGGACTGCCAGTCAGCCAGAAAATCTTGAACGAGCACGGCGGCCGGACGTTGGTCGACAGCGAGGTGGGCCGAGGCAGCCGATTCACGCCCGAGATGCCCGCCGTAGCGGTCATTTAGCCGCTGTGCTTGCACGGCGCGTAAAGTGGCGTTATTTACCAGCGAGCCGCCGGGTTTATCCCGGCGCAAAGTAAGCGCGGGGACAAGCCCCGCGGCTCGCTGCCGACGCACGGGGCGAGCACCAGCGACTAAATGAAATTGTGCGCAAAAACACGGTGCCTATTTCTTTTTGCACCTCAACTTGCGCCCCCCCAAGGCCGATGCTATCTAAAGAGACCCCGTCGCGATTGTGTTCTTTTCCTGCGTTCAGTCGAATGACCCAGACCGAGCTACTATCGCGGAGCCGCGCCCCGGTTACGCGCAGTCCGGACGGCTTGATATTACCTTGCCGTGTAGGCCGGTGGGAGTTGGTGGAATTGGCGGCCCAAGGCAATCTCAGCCGGGTGTACCGTGCCCAGGCCGCTGAAAGTCCATCAGATCATCCGGCGGCATACGCACTAAAAATACTCCGTCCCAGGTGGCGGGACGATCCCCGTGCGGTCCGGCTGCTGCTGTGTGAGGCGACGGCCGGCCGCAGCGTTACGCATCCGCACCTGGTTTCTATCCTGGCGGCAAATATCAGCAGTCCGCCGCGGTTTGTGGTAATGCCGTGGCTGGACGGTTCGACGCTTCGTTGGCGGATTGCCTCTGGCAGGTACATTGAGTTACCCGAGGCATTGTGGATCGCCCGGCAGACGACCGAGGCGCTGGATGCACTGCACGCGGCCGGCTGGATGCACGGCGACGTGAAGCCGAGCAACATCTTCATCTCGCCCGAGGGTCACGTAACGCTGCTCGACTTAGGGTTCGCCAGACGCTGCGATGAGACCGGCTCGGCGGCCGACCGGTTCGTTGTCGGCACGTGCAATTACATTGCCCCGGAGATGATCGTTTCGGCGGTTCGCCCGGACATTCGCAGCGACATCTACAGTCTTGGCGTGGTGTTGTTCGAGTTGCTTGCCGGGCGGTTGCCGTTTACCGGCCGAGACCTGGCCGAGTTGGCCACGCAGCATCAAAAGGCTACTCCGCCCGACCTGCGTCGCCTGGCCCCGTACCTTCCGGCCGAGGTAGTCCTGCTGGTGCGCCGGATGATAGCCAAGGAGCCGCTACGCCGCCCCCAGACGCCCCTGGAGTTGATCGACCGGCTGGCCGAATTGGAAATAGCGACGTTTTCGGAGCGGACGTTCTAGCTCTGTAGGGTGCGTGCAACACACCACAAGTTGTATTGATGCGTTTCACGCATCCTACATGCTTGCATTTTTCGCCAGATTGTGCTATTATCATGGTTGTTATAATGGGAAGTTCTTTCCCGCCAACTCCGGCAGTTACTCGTCTGTTTGTCAATGGAGGCTTCGCCATGAAATGCTCATTGGCCAAAATTACTGCTTCGGTTTGTATTGTTGCCTTTGCATGGATGGTCGTTGCGCTGGTTGCCGGGAGTGCACGGGCAGGTGACACCTATTGGAACATTGGAACTGGGAATTGGGAATTGGACACACACGCCTTCTCATTGGAATAACGGTGATCCGGATTTAAGCGACGACGCGTACATCAACAACAGCGGCACCGCACAAGTTACGTCCGGATACCAATTCGCAGACGATTTGTATTTGGGCGACGGCAGCAGCGACAGCGGACACGTGAGCATGACCGGTGGGTACCTACGCGTCGAGCATGACGAATACATCGGGTACGACGGCACTGGTACATTCACACAAAGCAATGGAGAAAACCGCTGCTCTTGGGGTACCAGCCGTAACGATCTTCACGTGGGCTACGGCATTACGGGAAATGGTACATATACCATGACCGGAGGAACGCTGTACGCAGGCGACCAATACATCGGTGAGTCCGGCACCGGCTCACTCCTTCAAAGCGGTGGAATAAACTATGTCTCGGCAACAGGCTCTTCCTCTGCCGATCACCTATACATCGGCGGCTCCGGCGGCTCCGGAACCTACAGATTAAGCAACACGGGAGAACTAACCTTTAATCATAACGACGGTGATATCAATGTCGGATACGACGGCGGAACCGGACGATTCGAGTGGTTCAGGGAAGGAGGAATCACAATCGGAACGTCAAACGGTAGTGGGAAAATGGATGTTGGCACCAACGGCACGCTGGCGATGGGATACAATTTCAACGCCCACGGTCTGATACACGGTACGCTGATCCCGCTCTCAGGTTTGAATTACGCCACACTGGAAGTGACAAACGGAAAATCGGTCACACAAAGCTATAATGAACTCGTACAAATAAAGCATCTGCGTATCGGAAGCAGCACCGGCAGCGGCATCGGATACCTCTCCGACGGCACGGTAAAAACAACCTCGGATCAGTACATCGGTGACGCCGGCACCGGGGCATTCTACCACAGCGGCGGAACAAACGACGTCGACGGCCGGTTGTACGTCGGATGCAACGGCGGAACTGGAACATACGTGCTTAGCGGAAGCGGAACATCATTGAATGTCGACCATCACGAGCACATCGGCTACGGCAGCACCGGCACATTCACGCAAACCGGCGGCAGCAATTCCTTCTCAACCAACCACAGCCTCACCGTCGGATGGGGAAGTTACGGCAACGGCATATATCGACTCTCCGGCGGGACGATAAACGGCGGGACGGTCTGCGTCGGCGACACCGGCGCCACAGGCCGGTTCGAGTGGTTCCGCACCGGTGGGATGACCGTCACGGGAATGACGTTAAGCTCCAACGGCACGCTGGCCATGGGCGCCGACTTCAACATGGGCAGCCTGATCGACGGGTCTCTCTACAACGGCTCGGCACTGTCGGGACTGCCATCCGCTACGCTGGAGGTGACCAACAATGCTACGGCCACACACGCCGGCGGCACCTCTGCCACCGTAAATTACCTTGACGTCGGCACCGGCACCGGGTCGGGCACCTACAACCAGACCGGCGGCGCCAACACGGTCAACCAAAACCTGCAACTCGGCGCCGATGCAGCCTACAACGGAACATACTCACTGACCGGCGGCACACTGAACGTCTCGGGAAACATCGCCGCCGGCAACGGCACGGCGACCATGATCCTCGACGGCGGGACCTTGTCGGTCGGCGGGTCCACCACCCTGGACAGCTTTTCAATCGCCGAAGCGCCTGGAAGCAATGCCGCTTACGGCCTCGCCGACAAAACGCTCACCATAAGAGCAGGAACCGGACATGGCTTGTTCGTCGGTGTGAAAGGCAGTGCGAATCTGACCATCGGCGATACAAGCAACCCGGGCACTATCAACCAAAGCGGCGGCGGTGATGATGCAAACCTGACCGTGCGAGAAACAGTGGACGGCTACGGTGAGCTAAGCGGCTGGGGGACCGTCGGCCTCGGCGGCACACTGACCACCAGCGGTCGGATCGTCGCCGACGGGTACGGCACAAGCCGCACGTTGGATATGTCGAGCTTCAAGTTTGTTGTAAACGCGCATGAAAACCCAACCGAAAAAGGCGCCAACGGCTGGACGGCCGTGAATCAAGGTAAACTTGTGTTGCCTACAATCGGCATCCAAGCCGGTAGTTATACCTGCAACTGGGGCGAATCGTCCTACGAAAGCGGTGAAACAACCATCGACCTGGTAAACAGCGTACAGATGGCATTTGAAGGCGTGGAAAACCTGGGGAAACTGTCGATTTCGCTGCTGGCAGAAGACCACAGCGAAGTACCCACCACGCCGCCGGAACTTACGCTCATCGGGGTTTGGGATTTTACGCCATTAACGCCGATTGAGTTCGAGTCGGCAGATTTGACCTTCCGTTACGACGATGCCTTGGCCGAGCGATTGGGCATCGAAGAAGATTCTTTGCAGGTATTCCACTACATGGGCGATCACTGGCAAGACGTTACCGACTGGATAGATACGGACAACAAGTGGATTTACACCAAGAAGCTAACCTCGCTCTCGCCGTTCGGCATCGGAATGTTGGTCCCCGAGCCTGCCACGCTAACGATGCTTGCCCTGGCCGCCGTTGCAGTACTGTTGTGGCGACGACGGAGTGCTGAGGTGAGATAATTCAATGGTACACATCTTACTGAACCTTCTCCGCAAGATGTGTTCAACCCCTTGCCGGCAGACGGTGGCATTGTTAGTATTCAGGGGTTATGAAACATTCACTTCCCCGCAGCTCACGACATCAGGCCGCCCGGCTTCGAGAGATTACCGAGGTAATCCGCGAGTTGGTCGGTGACGATCTGGTCATGCTGAT
>DAOWNK010000265.1 GCA_030642635.1 Pirellulales bacterium | reverse complement strand
GTAGTTTAGTTATTCGCCGATAATCTTCACCATCACCCGCTTCGGCCGCCGGCCGTCGAACTCGCCGTAGAAAATCTGTTCCCAGGGGCCGAAATCAAGCCGGCCTTCGGTCACCGCCACAACGACTTCTCGGCCCATAATTTGCCGCTTGTGATGTGCGTCGCCGTTGTCCTCGCCGGTGCGATTGTGGCGATACGTCTTCGGCGACGGGTCGAACGGAGCCAACTTCTCCAGCCACTTCTTATAGTCCTCGTGCAGCCCCGGCTCGTCGTCGTTGATAAACACCGATGCGGTTATGTGCATCGCGTTAATCAGTGCAAGGCCCTCGCAGATACCGCTCTTGGCCAAGGCCTCCTCGACTTGGGCCGTGATATTGACGAAATCCATCCGTTTCGGAACGTTGAAGGTCAGACGTTCAGTATACGACTTCATAACGGCTTGCTGTTTTGGGGTTTTGGGTAATGTCAAACGATCGAAGTACGCCGACTACTGGCAATTATACCGTCCGGCAAGGCCATAAAGGAGGCCCCCCCTGATAGTTGGTAACTATTCAGCCATTTGAAATGCAAGCCGCGTAAATTCAACATTTATAGCCCTGGCCGGTAGGCCAGGGCTATTAACAAAAACCAAGAATCGATTTTAATTGGCTGAAATGTTACCGAACTACTAACTTTACTCGCTACCGACCGCCCTCTCGACGATGCGAACAGTCGGTGGCCGGGCATAGTCCTGCCACAGGCACTCAGCGGCCTTTTGCCCAAGCTTGCCGTCGTACACGCAAAACCGGTACCGCGAGATGTACGGTTTGCCAGGCTCGATGGTAAACGAACCGAGCGTGGCCGGCGTGAAGCAGAAGTACGGCATCCACGGATGCAGACGCACCGGCTGTGGAAAACGGATGTTCTCAGGACAATCCATAATCACAATACCGGTCGGCCGGCCGTCGATAGGGCCGTACATATCGACCCAACGGGGACGGCTTTGGTTGCCGTCGGTCTTGGTTTTGCCCTGGTCGGTCAGGAAGTCGTAGTTGCGGCGTTTGTGCCAATCGGCATGTCCGCGGATCATCAGCCCGCCGTAATGCATCTTATCGACCACAAGCCGGCTCTGGCCGGCGCAACGTTGCGTTGATTCGATGTCGAAAACAAACTGCTCGCTGAAGTTATACGTCCGAACATACCACGTTTCGTCGAGCACCGGCTTCGGCCCGTCCGGTGCGGTCAGGTCCAGTTGTCGCAGCCGCACGGTGAAGTGTCCGAATACCGGCCCGCCGCCGAGCGACTCCACCTTAACGTGTTCCACCTTGCCCGTGCCGGCTTTCTGATCCCAGCCGTTGGTGTGCCGGCCCTCGAATGTTGTCTTCCGCCAAGCGAACATTATCCCATGCTGATGCGAGTGATCCGGATGGAAGTCGTCGGTGACGACCTGCCCGGCCGGGTTGTAAACCGGGTGGATGTAGCCGCTCCGCGCGTAGCACGGCTGCTTCGGATCGGGCGAAGGCGCCACGGCATGGTTGTATGCAAGGACCGATTTTTCGCCGACCTTGACCAACAGGTGTTTGCCGTCGTCCGACACAGTGACGCCGTCTTTTTCAGACGGCTTGTCGGTCGTGGGAGCAAGTCGATATTTACGTGTTTTGCCCGATTCAAGCTTGTCGCCGATAATCCACGTGATGCGTGGCTTCTCGGCAGTTCGATCAACCTGCACTGGAAGGGTTTTACCGGTATCAAGCCGTGTGAGCGTAAAATGCCGACTGTCTTGCATCGACTCCGGCAACTCGACCGAAACCACCGTACACTCCCGATCATAATCACCGGCCGCCAGTTCCAGCGTGACCGCATCGGCGGCAGTTGCACAATGTGCGTACCAAACGCCGAGCAATATCATCAACGCAATAACAGTATGCTTTTGATTGTACGTGAACATTGTTGACTTCCTTCAAAAGTAATGAAAAATTACCCGCTTGCGGCTTAGCAGCCGTTGGTGTAAGTGTATTGCTAAGCCGCAAGCGGCATTTAATGCGGCAGCCCTCCGACGAGTTCCCTCTTCTCCGATAGATTTCCGTTGGGTACGATCACCGCTACCCAGGGTTCCTTGGTCGATAGCACGCGGGCGGTCCATGTAAGTGTCTGTTGTTTTCCCGCCTCCAGTGCAACCTCTTGTTCAGGCTGATCCACTTTGAGATTATGTGTGCGAATTGCCAACCGCACATGTCCCGTGCCTTCCAGCTTCGCGCGGATTGTTATGCAACCATCGCCGGCCGGTTCTTGCGAGACGACAAGCTCGACTGGTTTTGCATCTTTCGCATCCACCGGGCCGACCATATCTCGCATCAGCCGCAGCCAGTGTCCGGCCGGATGGACCCAGACCTCTTTGTAGGTGTAGCAATTGGAAGTCGGCCAATAGGGCAGGTCACGATCTAAACAGGTTTGGATGCCCACGCAATGCGAGCCGACCATGTTGCCGGAGGTTGCCGTGTACTGCGGAGCGTAGTCGTAGCCCTCGCCGTACATGATGCTTTGGACAAAGGGATTACGGCCGACCACCCACTGAAGCTGTCTCTCGCACAAGTCGGCCAGTTTCGGGTCGTCCCGCAAGTGGGCCGCCGTCAGCGCGGCTCTGGCTTGCGACAGGATTGGTCCGTTGTTGCCCCGGGAATTGCGCTTGCCGTTGGCCGGAAGCATACGAAGGTAGTAATCCTCATTTAGCCGGATGCCGTTTCGCACCTGCCGCGAATACTGCTCGCTGTCCGATCTCTTCATCTTCAACCAGTACACCCCGGCCGGAAACATGTTGTACGGCGCGGTAAGCGTCGCCAGGGTCTTCAAATACTCCGAGTGCAGCACCACGGCCGAGTACCACTTCATCCAGTTCGGGTGATTGGGAAACGCCGTGCAGAGTTTGGCAAGCACCACGATGGGCGCCTGCTCGCGCCCGATGATGGTATCGCAAAGAAAGGCGCGTTTACTGCCTGGACGGGCATAGAAGAAGCCCGCCAACGGGACCGTCCAGTCGGTCACCTCGCGTTGCTGGCAGTCGAGGATTCCATCGGCCAGTTCAATCGCCCGATCTGCATACTTCTGCTCGCCGGTAGTGTGGAACAATTCCATCGCCGCCGATGCCTTGAACGAAACGTACAACAAATCAGAATGATTCTTTCCCTCGACAGATTTCCAGTCGTCCCGTGCCGTTTGCAGACATTTGGCCGCCAATGCCGGGTCGGTGTCTTTAAGCACCCGAGCGGCCAATGCCTCGGCGGCCGCCGCCATGTAATTACCCACCGGCCAGTTCGTCGCCTTAGAAACCGTGTCGTCGGGCGTTCCGAGCACCCCGTCGGTCCAGTAATCCATTACCGACCAGTTTGCCCGGAACCCGTCGCCGAACCGAGTCTTCAACACCCAGTCCAGCCCCCATCGGGCCTCCTCGATCAGACGCTTGGCAAGCGCCGGGTCTTCGGCTTGCAGTTTCTCGGCCAGACTGAACATGGCGGCCGCACATTCCGGCGTGTTCACGATGAATTGCGATAGGTCGCCCGCGTCGTGCCAGCCGCCGTTGATCGTGATTTTCTGATCGCCGTGCGCCACTTGCCAATCGGCGTGGCACACCTTGTGGACACCCGGCACTGCGAAACCGCAGCGCTCGCAGTAGAAGAAGTTTAGCGTCTTATGGATAGTCCGTTTCCATATATCGTCACCGATACGAAACGGCCGGGTCGTCACGTCGCCGGCCTGTATGACGTATGTTCCCGGCTCTCGCACTGCTGTGAAATCCATGACCTGGAATTTTCCAAGTCGGGTTTCCACCGTGCGGATCGGCTTGTCGAGGACGGTCTTGCCGGAGTCGGCCTCAAGCAGCTTGAAACTTTCGGCCGGCAGGTCGCTGGCGATGGCCGTCTTCGAGCCGCCGAGCCGGTAGCCGGTGTGGCTGAACGCAATCCGGCCCGGCGCAACGTTCCAGCCTTCGTAATGGTCAGCTTCGACCTTTTGCAACTCCAGGTGATCGAAGTCGTAACAGACGGTCGTAGCGGCGCCCGGCTCGTTGCCCTGTAGCCGATAGATGAACTCAACGCCTGTAACTTTGTCGCGGGTCAGGTGCGGTATTTCCCAGACCACGTGGTTCCACTGGTCAGGCTTCAGGATCGCATAGTTGTATGCACCTCGCGTCGGCAGCCGGCCCGGCAACTTTTCCTTGCCGTCGTTGTGGAACATGACCAGCATGGAGATAGTGTTAAAGCCGGGCAGCGTCGGATAGACCCAGAATGACAACCGGTTGTATCCGCTCCAATCCTCACCAGCGAAGCTGCGTCTCAGGACGGCGTGTCCGAACGGCC
>DAOWNK010000031.1 GCA_030642635.1 Pirellulales bacterium | reverse complement strand
GTGCCCTGATGAAGGTTCCGGTGCGATGGTTGATTAGGGGCTGTTGTGTTCATGACTTACTTTTAGCGCAAACCCGACATAATGTCCAGTCATCATTCGTGATTTCTGGTGCATGTTAGGGATTTTTTCACAAGCTCTGACGGCTAACGGCTGATAGCTAATAGCTGACTGCTGACAACTAAGCAAGAGAGTCAATCCCATGCTTTCCATCGTCATACCGGTTTACAACGAGTCCGATAGCCTCAGACAGCTTCACGAGGAGCTAAGCGAGGTTGCCGCCGCCGAGGGCTATCGGCTTGACGTGATCTTCGTCGACGACGGCTCGACCGATGGTTCATGGGAAGAAATCCGTGCCATAGCTGCGGCGGATGCTCGTGTGCAGGGCTTGCGTTTCCGGCGGAATTTCGGCAAGGCCGCTGCGCTTAGCGCCGGTTTCGCCCAGGCCGCCGGCGAGTTGGTAATGACGTTGGACGCCGACTTGCAAGACGATCCGCGTGAAATCCCAAAATTTCTTGACGAGATGGAAAAGGGCTTCGACGTGGTTAGCGGCTGGAAGAAGGTCCGACACGACCCGTGGCACAAGGTATGGCCTTCCAGGGCGTTCAACTGGCTGGTCGGCAAGGTAACCGGCGTGAAGCTGCACGACCACAACTGCGGCATGAAGTGTTATCGTCGAGAGATTTTCGACGAGGTGCGGCTCTACGGCGAGTTGCACCGGTTCGTGCCGGTCCTGGCGGCCGGTCGTGGGTATCGGGTCGGCGAGGTGGTAATCAGTCACCGGCCGCGTCGGTTCGGCCGCTCGAAATATGGTGTGACGAGGTTTGTAAAGGGGTTTCTCGATCTGTTGACCGTAAAATTTCTCACCGGGTTCGGACAGCGTCCGCAACACGTTTTGGGTACGTTCGGGCTGGTGTCGTTTTTACTCGGTGTGTTCGGCTTGACGTACCTGGCCGCCACATGGTGCATATCGCGCATGGCGCCGGGCATCGAGCCGGTCCATCTGCATCAGCGGCCGGCGCTGCTTTACGCGGTCAGCTTCCTGCTGTTGGGCGGCCAGCTCATGTCGATCGGGTTCCTCGCCGAGTTGTTCATCGCCTATTTCGATCCTAGCACCAAGGCATACTCGATTTCCGAACGTACAGATACACCTGATACCAACAAATGAATTCAACAAACAACGATCCCGGTGCACGGCTCCGCCGAAGCGTGTACATGATTATGATCTGCGTCGGCACGGCCGCAGTGCTCGGACGCATTGCAGCAGTCGATTCGATCGACAAGACGGCGATCCAGAAATACCGTATCAACAAAAGGCTGGACGAAAAGAAAGCGGCATTGCAACAGCGCGGTGTTGCCGGCACACGGCTGGACGAGGCGCTTGCCAAGGAAGAAACACGGCTGCGAAAAGCGTTTCGCATAAGACGCCCGTTCCTAAGCGCAAATGACCGAAGCCGATGGTGTACGGTCAGGGCACTGGTCGAGGAGGAAATGCGAGTCCCCGGCGCGCCATATGCCATCGACCGGGTAATCCAGGAGCCGACCTGGGACACCATCGACATGGTCAAGCACGACGGTCATCTCTATTCGAGCAAGCCGCCGTTGTTTCCCACCTTGATGGCGGCCGAGTATTGGCTGATCCGCCGCGCGACCGGGATGACATTGGGCGCCCATCCGTACATCGTCGGGCGGATAATGCTGGTTACCATAAACGTAGTCCCGTTGATAGTTTACTTTGTGTTGCTCAGTTGGCTGGTCGAGCGGTTCGGCACGACCGACTGGGGCCGTATGTTCGTGATGTCGGCCGTGGTGTTCGGCACGTTTTTAACCACGTTCGCCGTGACGATCAACAATCACCTGCCGGCGGCCGTCTGCGCCGTGGCAGCGCTGTACGCCGTGGTGCGAATATGGTTCGACGGCGAGCAACGAATGCGATACTTCGCCCTGGTCGGGCTGTTCGGCGCGCTTATGGCGGCAAACGAACTGCCGGCGGCAGCGTTGTTTGCAGTCCTTGGCATTGCACTGTTGCTCAAGGCGCCGCGGCAGACGTTGCTTGCATATCTGCCGGCCTCACTGGTCGTAGCGGCCGGGTTCTTCGGCACCAATTGGATCGCTCACAACGATCTACGCCCGCCGTATATGCACCGCAGCGGGGGCGACAACTGGTACATCTACACGTACCAGTGCAACGGTCGGGAACTGCCCAGCTATTGGAACGATCCGCAAGGGGTCGATCGCGGCGAACCCTCTCCGGCGGTCTACGCCGCGCACGCGCTGGTCGGCCACCACGGCATTTTTTCACTCACGCCGGTCTGGCTTATGAGCCTTGCAGGCGTCGCAATGTGGTTGTGGCCCGGCGGCAACCGGCGTTTAAGGGAACTGGCGATATTGATAATCGCAGTGTCGGCGGCGTGTCTGGCGTTTTACTTGACGCGGGGTACGGAGTTTCGCAACTACGGCGGTATGACGTGCGGGCTGCGATGGATGTTCTGGCTGGCGCCGCTGTGGCTTCTGGCGATGCTCCCGGCCGCCGACGCCATGGCGCCGCGCCGGTGGACGCGAGGCGTAGCGCTGGTGCTGCTTGCCACCTCGGTCTTCTCGGTCGCTTATCCCACGTGGAACCCGTGGACGAATCCGTGGATTGTGGATTTTTTGAGTTACTTTGGTTGAACGAACTTCACATGTGTGCCACTGCTTTGTCAGAAGCAGTGTTTTCACGGAGACTTACGCAGCACTGCTTCCAACGAAACAGTGGCACACGTCTTCAACAATAAAGAGGGGGGGTGCGTATGCTACCAATCTTGTTTACTGATGTTGCTCCAGATGCGGCTAGTGTACCATGGTGGTATACAAACGTAGTTGTCCCAATTAGCATAGCACTGGTGCTGGTGTCTTCACAAGCAAGCCCAATAATGATATACTAACCCTGGGGAGGTTTGGTGGTTGAATTCTTTATTGCAATAGGAGTTGATTATGTCCTACGTAACCCCGGATGAAACTCAAATCAAAGAGCTATCCAAGCAAGCCTTCGTTGAATTGTTCCAAGAACGGAAAGACTTGCTCTATGAAATAGTGGCGGAAGTCGTCGAGGATTTTGCCTTGGGGAAGGCCATAAAGGAAGGCGAGGAAACGCCGACAGTTCACAGAGACGAGGTATTCCAAGTTTTGGGGGATGTATCTTGAAAGTCGAATTCAAGAAAAGCTTCCTCAAAGACCTGGATTGCGTGAGGAACAAGGATATTAAGAAACGCGTGAAGGAAACCATAGAACGGGTTGAACAGGCACAGACGCTTCAGGGAATAGGAAACCTTAAGAAGTTGCGGGGCGGTGAGCGATACTACAGAATCGGGATCGGGGACTACCGCCTCGGTTTAGTATTGGAAAAGGACACAGTCATTTTTGTTCGGTTCTTGCACCGGAAGGATGTTTACAGGTATTTCCCGTAGCTCTTCAGTAACGAATTACTCTTCTCAACAACCACGTTCCCCAGCACAGCAACAGGATGTTTCCGGTCCAGACCGCCTGCGGCGGGATAGTGCCGTTTTTGGCCCCATCGATCCCGTAGATCAACAGTGGATAGTAAACCACCAGAATCGGCAGGAAGCACAGAAAAAACACCGTCAGGAAGTCGCTTTTTCGTAGCCGAATCGCCATCGGAACACCGACCCAGGCAAAGCACAGGCAACTGAACCCGGCCGACCATCGGCGGTGCGGTTCGAGCATGAGTCGGTAAAGGCGATTTTTCAGATCGACGCGGCTCTCGGATCGAACTTTCCATTTGGTGCTGGTCAGCTTTTCGAAGTCTCCACATAGCATTTGGTAGGCGGCCCGTGCGGCCAGTTCTTGATCGTGTCGCTCGATCCTATCGCGTTGCCTGGTCGTCTCACCCGGGATGACGGCCAGCGAGAGCCAGGAAGGCAGCCCGATGGCGTCTTGCGCCCGGCTGGCGTCTCGCAGAGGCACCTCTCGCTCGAACACGCCGGGAAAATCGATGGTTACCTTGCCGTCGATGTCAAGTGTGCCGTTACGCAGCACGACCTTCAACACCCCGGCGGCATTGTCGGAGTGCAACTCGGCCTCCTCGGCGGTGATGGTCATCTCAGGCGAATTACCATGGGCCGGCAACGTAATGGTCGGACGCAACAACTTACGGCCTTCCACTCGCTTCACATTGATAGCGAACCTCGGCGAGCTGTATGACCGTTGCGATTTCAACATGCTGTAGGCGATCTCCTCGACGGCGCTGATGACGACTCGCTGGGCGCCGCTTCGGCCCCATGACACAGCCAGATCGTTCAGCCAGACGGTAACCAGGCTCAGCAGGAATGCGGCGATGAAAGTCGGCCAGAGCAGCACCATGGGCGAGACCCCAAGCGACTTGGCCGCTACGACCTCGTTCGAGCCGGCCAGCCGCCCGTAGACGCTGGTGGCGGCCAACAGGAGCGTGACAGGCACGGCCACTCGCAGGGCGTCGGGGAGTATGTAAGGGATCAACCGCACCACCTGCCCGAGCGGCAGGTTTTGCATGGTCGCCTCTCGCACCACGCCAACCACGATCATAAGAATAGTCAAGGCACAAAGCGAGATCAAAAACACCTTGGCCAGTTCGGTCAGCACGTAGCGAGTCAGTATACGCATCAGATCGGTAGTGTCGCCTACGGCAGTGGACCGGTCAATACCAGTCCGGCTTTACAGCGAGCCGATAATCCTGCATACTACCGAGAGAAATAGGGGCTGGTGGTTGGGGAAGAGGGGAGCGTGATCCAGCGAGCCGCGGGGTTTATCCCCGCGCTAGTGCAGCGCCGGGATAAACCCGGCGGCTCGCTCTTGTACCCACGAAAGGAGCCGGTACTAATGGCCATGCTGTCGATGAACGAAATGACCACGTTCCGCTGGTCGTTCGAGGAAGACGGTGCACGTTACTCGGCCGCCGGGATTCCGGCGAGGGGGGTTGGGAGAGAAAGACTCTCCGAGTGCGGTCTGTCCAAGGCGGTGTAGTTGGTCGCTGAAAGCGGACTGCGCGTCTCCCAGCGTCTTTGGGCGGGAGGATTCACCGGCAGCGACGGCCGTACATATCGCGAAAGCGTCGAAGATGCCGTCGAGGCCCGGGGGACCGCTGCCGAGTTGCGCACCGACACGCTGGTCGTCTACAGCGGCGCCAGGGCCGGACATACTTACAATCATGCACGACGACTAATGCAAGACGCACTGACTGAGCTGATTCCAACGGCCGTTAAACTTGGGGTTACGTTGGCCGTCGAGCCGATGCACCCCGGTTGTGCCGCCGAATGGACCTTTCTGACCTCGCTGGACGACACTTTGGCTCTGCTGGAAAAAATCGCCAACCCACGTGTAAAGATGGTCTTGGACACGTACCACCTTGGCCAGGACCCCGGTTTTGTCGAGCGGATTCCAGACATTGCACCGCACGTGGCCATCGTCCAACTCGGCGACGCCCGGCAGCCGCCGGCCGGGGAGCAAAACCGTTGCCGGCTGGGCGAAGGCACTATCCCGCTTATGAAAATCGTCGAGGCGCTGAAATCCACCGGATACGACGGGTACTACGACGTAGAACTACTGGGTGAGGAAATCGAAACTTTCGATTACCCGTCGTTGCTGGAACACGCGAAAAAGGCGTTTGAACAGTTACATGCTAATTATCAATCAAAAACTGAAAATTCCATTGCGTGAATTCCAATTCACGTTCGCCCGCAGCTCGGGTCCAGGTGGGCAGAACGTCAATAAGCTAAACACGAAGGCGCTGCTGCGCTGGCCGGTAATGAGCAGCTCCAGGTTGCCGGAAGCGGTCCGAAAGAGATTGCTGGCGAAACACGGCCGGCGGGTTACGGCCGGCGGTGATCTGCTAATCACCAGCCAGCGGTTCCGCGACGCGGGGCGCAACGTGGCCGATTGCCTGGAGAAACTGCGAGCTATGCTCGAGGAAGCAGCGGTTGCGCCCAAGAGCCGCAAGCCGACAAAACCAACCCGGGCGTCCACTGAACGCCGCCTCGATCAAAAACGAAAACACTCTGAGAAAAAACGCGGACGTGCTTGCACGACTCGCGACAACGACACATAATAAAATCTCCAAAGTGTAAACACTAATATAAATCGATAAATGCCTGAACACCAAGATATCAGCCATATTTTCAGCGATTGGCCCTATCAGCCGGGCGTGATCAGTGCGCGGCTGGTCCGCTGCGAGGACGGCCGCGAGGTGCTGCAAATGCGCATTGAGATGGGCCTGCTGCAAATGGAGACCATAGGCCGACCGGACGGCGAACGGCCGGAAGGTGCTGAAACTTATCTCGACTACCTGATCCAAAAGTCGTTTGCAGAAGGCGACGACTTCGAATTGACCGACGAGCAGTGTTACGAGATCGACCGCGAGTTTCTCCAGTTTTATCACCGCCGGATTTGTTGCCTTGCACTTCGGGAATTCCATCGTGCCGTCAATGATTCCGATCATACACTGGCGTTGATGGATTTCATCGTAAAGCACTCGTCCGACCGGCAGTGGATCGTCTCGCACGAGCAGTACCGCCCGTTTATACTCTTCCACCGCACGCAGGCCGCCGCGCTTACTAAGTTGCAAGCCTCCGGTGCAGAGGGCGCCATCGAGGAATGCAACCGCGGGCTTCAACACATCCGCGAGTTGTTCGAGTCGCTCGGCGCCGATGAGCAGTTCAATCAGGACGAACTGGTCGCCCAACTCGTAGAGCTTAAGGAATCGCTTCGCAAGGAATATCACGTCGGCCGCACGTTGGCCGAACAGTTGGCCGACGCCGTCTCGTCCGAAGAATACGAGCGTGCCGCCAAACTGCGCGACATGATCGCCAGACGCATACGACGGCTTTGACTTGTACGTTCAGTTAAGCAACTCCGTGCCCTCTGTGGTAAATTCTTTCGCCTTGCAGGGATATTATTTCCCGGGAGTCGCCTTAGCCTGCAAACCGCTTCAACAACAGCGCGATGTTCTGGCCGCCGAACCCGAAACTGTTGGTCAGCACGGTGTTGCACTTTACCCGACGGGCAACGTTGGGGACATAGTCCAAATCGCAGTCGGGATCGGGGTCCTCGTAGTTGGTCGTCGGCGGCACTACGTTGTCGCGGATAGCCAGCAGGCAAAAGACCACTTCAGTGGCCCCGGCCGCTGCAATCAGGTGGCCCATCATGCTCTTCGTACTGGAGATCGGTATCTTGTACGCACGCTCGCCGAATACCTGCTTGACGGCCAACGTCTCGACCTTGTCGTTCACATTGGTGCTGGTGCCGTGTGCGTTAATGTAATCGACTTCGTCAAGACCCACCTCGGCGTCGTCCAGCGCCATCTTGATGCAACTGATCGCACCGCGTCCTTCCGGGTGTGTATCGGTGATTCGGAATGCGTCGGCGGTGGAGCCGAACCCGCATATTTCACCGTAGATTTTCGCCCCCCTGGCCTTTGCACACTCGAGTGATTCGAGCACGACCATGCCTGACCCCTCGCCCAGCACGAACCCGTCGCGCTGCCGGTCGAACGGGCGGGAGGCCTTGGTCGGTTCGTCGTTTCGGGTACTCAGAGCGGTCAGCAGGTTGAAGCCCGTAACGCCGAACGGATGGATCATCGTGTGCGTGCCGCCGGCGAGCATCACGTCGGCCTCGCCGCGTCGGATGATCTCGACCGCCTCGCCGATCGCCTGGCTGCTGGCGGCACAGGCGGTCAGACAATTGACGTTCGGCCCCTGTGCACCGAACAGTCCGGCCAAGTGCCCGGCCGGCATGTTCGGCTCCTGCTCCAACTCTGTGGCCGGATGCAGGGTTTCCAGCCCTGCACGTGTGAATTTGGCAAGGTCCAGCGTCTGACCGCCGTCCAGCCCTGCGACCATCATTTGCGTGAAGCGGTTGAAATCCTGCTGCCCTTCGCCGCTGCCGGTGTAGATGCCGAACCTGGTAGGATCGATCTTGGCGTCATCTATGCCCGAATCGGCCACGGCCTTCTTGGCCGCCCCGACGGCAAAGTGCGTGTGGCGTCCCTGGTGCTTCCAGTCTTCCGGGTCTTCGCCGACATCTGAGAGGTCCCAGTTGCGAACCTCGGCGGAAATTTTGGTTGGAAAGTTCTCAGCGTCGAACAGCGTGATGTAGCCGACTCCAGAATCGCCGGCCAGCAGCCGCTTCCACACGGTCTCTATCTCGACCCCAAGTGGTGTAACCAAACCGATACCGGTGACCACAACGCGTCGTCTCATGGTTGAATGTCCTTTACTCCTGCCAATCGGCCTCCTCGGCTTCAACGGTTTGCAACAATCTGGGCGGAGGGACCAACGGGCTGCCGTCGGCGGCATGTCCAACGTCAAACGCACCTAGCAAACACATCATCCGTAGGAAAGACTCCGGGTCGAACAGCGCACCGAGCCGTGGATCGCTCAGATGGGCGAACATAATCTCCACCTCGGCGTGCAGAGTGTCGCCCTTGTAGCTGGTGGCGCTGATCCTTGCGCCGTCTTCCTTGATGTACTCGACATCGACTGTGTAGATCAGCGTGTCGCCGGGGATGGCCTCGCAGTAGAACGTGGCCTTTGGAACCTTCGCCAACACCACCTTCTCTGCAAACTCGTTATGCTCGCAGACCAATAACCCGCCGGTTTGTGCTATACCCTCGATCACCAACGAGTTCGGGATCATCGGGTAGTTTGGGAAGTGATCGTGCAGGTGCTCTTCGGCCAACGAGATATTCTTGACGGCCTTTGCCCGGCGCCCGCTCTCGAACTCGATAAATCGATCTATCCAATACCAACGCATAACGCGACCAGCCTATTGGGTTACTTCCACTTTGCTTTCCACAAAACGGCACATGTCGGCCACGGTCAACATGTTCCCGAAGTCTTGGACCACCGGGTTCTTCGCAAAGTCGTCCAGGTCGGCAAACGGCATTCGGTTGCGCAGCTCCACCAGTCCGTTTTCGGTAACCTTGCCGTCCTGAACGTACTCAGAACTGGTGAGTATGTCTTCCGGAAACAGTTCTCCTCGCGGGATTTTGATGTCGAATGACTTCTCCAGGCGGAAGACGATATCTAAAAAGTCGATCGATTCGGCGCCAAGGTCGCCGACCAACGTGGCTTCCGGCGTGACTTCGTCGTCATCGACGCCAAGAGCGTCTATCAACGCAACCTGAATTTTTTCGAAAATTTCGTCCTTTGTCGGCATTGAGTTTAACCTCCAAATTTTACAGGGATTAGGGATTAGGGATTAGAGATTAGAGTTGAGGTGGAAGACAAGATTCCAATCCCTAATCCCTAATCCCCAATCCCTAATTACTAATATCCCCCCAAACTCAATCCGCCGTCTACCCGTAAAACTTGACCTGTCAAATAGCTTGCTTCGTCGCTTGCAAGGAAGGCGACCACGCTAGCGACTTCCTTCGGTTTCCCGATCCGTTTCAACGGTATGATCCCCTTTATCTGGTCGCCCGCCACGCCGCGAACCACCTGACTCATGTCGGTTTCGATCATCCCCGGCGCTACGGCGTTTACACGGACCTTCCGTGCGGCCAGTTCTTTTGCCAACGCACGGGTCAGGCCGTCGATGCCGCCTTTGCTGGCGGCGTAGTTGACCTGTCCGCGAGCGGCGAACTCGGCGGCAGTGCTCGATAGGTTTACCATACTGCCGCTGCGCTGCATCATCATCGGCTGTGTCGCCGCGTGACAATAATTATACGTTCCACCAAGGTTCGTTTCGATCACGTCGCGCCACTGTTCGGCGGTCATCGCACCGAGCAGGCCGTCGTTGACGATGCCCGCCGAATTGACCAATACGTCGAGGTGCTCCCACTGCTCGATCAACTCGTCGACCACCTGGTGCGCCCGCTGGGAGTCGCGCACGTCGGCCTGCAACGCTCGGATTTCGCCCGGCGCGTCCTTCAACTCTGCTGCAAGGTTGTCGGCCGCTTCCCGATTGCTGTGATAGATAAAAGCAACCTTTGCGCCCTCGGCCGCCAATCGCACAACGCACGCCCGGCCTATCCCACGGCTGCCGCCGGTGACCAACGCCGTTTTCCCTTCAAATCGCATTGCACTTCACCTCGCCGCCTATGTGTTGAGATATTTCCTCGCCTGGTTGATAGATCAGGTGGAATATCCTCCGCAATTCTTTTCTGGTCGCTTCGTCGATTCTCTTGTTGTTCGGATTGGTATCGGCCAGGTTGTACTTTGCCATAACCAGCCGGCCGCTGACGATCACCTGGCCGTCGATGTCCCCGTGTGCGGTCAGCTTTGCCTCGTTGTTGCTTTGGCTGAGGAGTTCCGCCGTGACAGTGAGTGTTTGGCCCGGTTCGACGAACTGGCCGTACTTGACGTTTTTGGCCTGTTTCAACACGACTATGCTATGTGCAAAATCCTCATTATGGCGAACCAACCATGCGGCGGCCTGCGTCATTGCCTCCAACATCAGCACGCCCGGCATCACTGGGAAGTGCGGAAAATGATCGGCCAGGTATTCTTCGGCTATCGTCAGGTTCTTCACGGCCGTAATCTTGACGCCGGCTTGAAGTTCGACGATGCGATCAACCAGAATAAATCGCATATTTTACGTGACGATCTGTTTGTACAACGGTACTTTAGGCAATGAATACAAGCAGCTTAGTGTAGCTGGCAAAACGGGCAACCACAACCGGGGAGTCCGAATTTTATGGCGACATGCTGCCAATTTGGCAGGCCCCGTTTCGGACAGCATGCCGCACGTTTGCCTAACTTGGTGCCAAATAACAACTTACGGTTGCTTGCAAGCGTTTTGGCACGTATTTTGCACCCCTTTCATTTACGGTTACAATGTTACAGCAGTGCAAACTGTAAACCCCATTTAAGAGGAGGATTTACAATGGTTTTCCGTTACAAAAACGTTCGATATCCCATCCAGCAGTTTCGCAATGAGATGGATCGGCTCTTCGATACGTTTGTGCGCGAGCCGTTCGGTGCTATCGACTGGCCATCCGTCTCTCAGGAGCGATGGACTCCTGTGATCGACATTGCCGAGGGCGACGAAGACGTAATCGTCCGTGCCGAGTTGCCCGGCATCGATCCAAAAGACCTGGACGTGAGCATCTCGGGCAATCAGTTGGTGCTAACCGGCGAAAAGAAGGAGTCGGCCGAGGACGAAGGCAAGGACTTCTATCACAGCGAGGCCCGCTACGGGGTGTTCCGCCGCAGTGTGCCGCTGCCGGAGGACATCGACTGTGAGGATGTCGACGCCAAATTCGTCAACGGTGTACTGACGCTGCGGTTGAAGAAATCCCAGCCTGCTACTCCCAAGCGGATAAAAGTAAAGATCGAGGATTAGTAAACATTTCAATTGCAACCAATTTTTGCCGGGGATAGAGCTATGCCGTGTCGTGGAGTTCGTGGGGCAACCACCGTCGAGGTCAACACCGGCGAAGAAATCCTCAAGGCCACCCGGCAATTGCTCGCCCTGATGATCCGCCAGAACGACATCCACGAAGAGGACGTCGCCAGCGCGATCTTCACGACCACCGGCGACCTGGATGCCGAGTTTCCGGCCTTGGCCGCCAGGCAGTTGGGCTGGCTGAACGTCGCATTGATGTGCACCCACGAGTTGGACGTGCCGGGGGCGTTGCAACGCTGCATTCGTGTCCTGCTGCACTGGAATACGGAAAAACCGGCAGACCGGATCGTTCACGTCTACATCAAAGATGCCGCCAGGCTTCGACCGGACCGCTCGAAGCTCCCGCCGGTCGACTGGACGGAACTGGAGCGGTGGATAGCCGAACACATCGACGACTCCGCAAAGCCGAGCCGGCAATAACAGCGTTACTTATTCAACTTAAAAAACATCGTATGGACTGGAGAAGAGAGAAGAGAGAAGAGAGAAGAGAGAAGAGAGAAATCAGCGCTGCGTAGACACGGCGGCTAAACTCACTTCACTTTTCTCTCTTCTCTCCTCTGTGCCAACGTTTACAGATCAAGTTACTTACCCGCCGGCGGCTGTTGCTGCCCACCCATCACTCCGGGCCGTACACGCTTCTGCACGTCTGTTTCCAAGACACCGAATGTGGCCTCATGCCGCTGGATGGTCAACTGCAACGCATGCAGCATCCGCTTGGCGGTGTAAAAGTTAGTGATAATCCGGTGTGTAACCGGGATAGGTTCATCCGGTATGCCGAACGGCTGCGGATTCAGCCCAAAGTCGATGATCAACTCTTCCGGCGTGCCGGTGACGCGGCAGAAGTTGGCATAGGCCGCCAGCACCTTGGAATCGTCGATCTTCACGTGCACACGCTGCGGTCCGCCGGCGGCTGGGGTAGCTGGACTGCCCTTCGGGTTGGTCGCCTGGCCAGGGGTTTCGGCCTCTTTTTCTGGTTTGTCGGATGATTTGACCACAAGTGTTCCTTTCATTCCCTGTTTTGTTGTGTTTTAACCGAAAGCCGCGGCCACAGGTCACAGCTTTATTTATCCTCTAAGTATAGTGTATATGTGCATCAGCACCAGATGAAAAACCAACAATCCGATGGCACGCTCAAGTGGGCGGCCAACTTTGCCGATTACTCCGACAGCGCAGATTAGGGTGATTTTGCGGGCAGGGCCTGCGGCCGTTGTTTCATTTACCCAGATTACCAAACAAAATTCAGGAAATACAATATAATGATTATCACTTGCTCCTCTTGTTCATCCGTCCGGACTGCCGTGCTGGCAATGCTGGCGGCGTGTGCGGTGACGGCGATTAGCGGTTGCCATGCAATCGACTTTTACGATCAATCGCTTACTGAGCCGGTTCCAGCACCAATGGAACCGCCTCGGGAAAAATCCTTGATGTCGTTGCCGACATACCGCCTTGCACCGCCCGACGTGGTTCGGGTCGAGATGCTCAAGCTGATCCCGCTGCCGCCGTATCGGGCGGAAATCTACGACGTGCTGCAAATTCAGGTGGCCGGCACGCTGCTGGACCAGCCGATTGACGACTTCTACCTGGTCGAGGGCGAGGGCACGGTGAACCTCGGCCCGGCGTACGGCAAGCTCAGAGTAGCCGGCATGACGATCGAGGAGGCTCAGCGTGCGATTACCGAGCACCTGATGCAGGTGCTCCGCCAGCCGGAGGTTACAGTGCAATTGGCCCGGGCCTCGGGCACGCAGCCGGTAACCGGCGAGTACCTGGTCGCCCCGGACGGGACGATCAACCTACGCCAGTACGGCTCGGTCCACGTGGCCGGCAAAACAGTCGCCGAGGTAAAGGAGGCGTTAAAAAAGCACCTTGCGCAGTTTTTCGACTCGCCCGACGTCTCGGTGGAAGTAACCGCGTTTAACAGCAAGGTCTACTACGTGGTCACCCAGGGAGCAGGGCTTGGAGACAATATCGTTCGTGTTCCCATCACCGGCAAGGAAACGGTCTTGGACGCAATCGGCAACGTGGGCGGTCTGTCGCAGTTGTCCAGCAAGACTATCTGGATTGCCCGACCCGCTCCCGGCGGGTTCGGCTGCGAACAGATTCTGCCGATCGACTTTGATGCAATTACCCGGGGTGCTTCGGCGGGCACGAATTACCAGATCATGCCGGGCGATAGGGTATTCATCGCCGAGGACGGCATGTGGGCAGTAAACAACTTCCTGGCCAAGGCAATCAGCCCGCTCCAACGTCTCCTTGGGGTTTCCGCGTTGGGTACTTCCACCGTCCGATCCATGCAGACACTCGGCCGTGCTTCAAGTCATAGAACATACTAACAATAAGCACCCTGTCCCCCGAAGTGGTGGCTTGTTTCCGATTGCCTAATCGACCGAGTTGGGGTATAATTCAATCGGCAATAGTTCACAATTTTTTATTTAGCCCGCCGTGAATACACGGCGGGCAAACGTGGCAAGCGTTTTCTGCTATCATTGGGTGTATTCATTGCCCCGGGTGTATTCACCCGGGGCTAAATATAGGAGCGAAAGATTATGAACACAGCAATTGGTATATGTACGTTGTTGGTCGGCGGCTGGGTCCTTCCGAGTATCGATCCGCCGATCACTCAACCTGATTTTGCGGTCGATCCGCGCGTGACGGCAGCGGCCGATTCGGCGAAGATTACCCCGCAGCATCTTGGAACAACTGCGGTAGGCTCACTGGGCGTCACCGGCCAATCGACCGGGCAGATGCGGCAGAAGAAACAACGTGAGATTCCTTCAACCCCAACCGCGTCTTCGTCGTTGGGGGCTGGAACTCGATGGATGCCCCCAACAGCGTCCTCGCTGCAGACTGGAGGATTAAGGCCTACGGGCAGCCGTTCGACCAGGGCGTCTTCCAGCCGGCCCGGTTCCAGGCGGTCGAAGTATCAGCAGCAATCTGCGTATTCGTCTCAGCGGAGCGGTGCCGGCGGAACCAGATATACTCGTGGGGCGGCAACCGCCGGGGCACGGTCGGCGACAACCAAACCGTTTTCAAACTACCGGTCAGAACCAGCCATCAGCCCATACTTGAATCTGTTTCGTGCAGACGCCGGCTCCGGGGTCAATAACTATTACACGCTGGTCAGGCCGTTTGTCGAGCAGCGGCATACAAACCAGCACGTCGGCGGCGCGATTCGCGGCCTCCAGCGCACCAGCCGTACACAAAGCTCCGCCATCCGGCGGATCAATCGCGATGCCGAGGCGGCTCAAGGAAGGGCATCACAGCAGTATTACCAAAACTTTCGCAATTTCTTTCCAGGTATGAACCGCTGATTGGCGCCACGGTTGATTAGCACCCGGTTGATTAGTGCCACGGCTGTCTCAGCCGTGATGTGATTGTTTCCCTACAAAAGCCATCACGGTTGGAACAACCGTGGCACCCGACCACAATCATTTTCCATGGATAGGGCACTTGTGGCACTGCCACCACACTGGTATGCTAAATATCTTCTTGTGCTATAAGTGAGGGGAGATACACAATTATGACCATGGATAAAAGCCTACGAATACGTACAGGGTTGGTCCGCAGCCGCAGTGTCCTTACCCGTGCCGAGAGAATCCAGCGACTAAATGCCGCCGATCGATGGGTGGAAGGCGACAGCCCGTTCGGGCTGGACAAGGTTCGCGTCTACAAATTGGCGCTAAAAAAGAAAAAGAAAAAGAAGGAAGAAGAGCCGGAAGCAGGCGCCGAAGCAGAAACAGCAGATAAAGGTGAATAAAAAAGGGGGAAGGGTGAAGGCGGATATTTTCCCCCTTCCCCCTTCCCCCTTCCCCCTTCCAATGAAGATCACCCTGGAGTACGGTCGTAGCGGCTTAGAGGTTGATTTGCCGGAGCAGCACGTTGTCAGGTGTCTTCAGTATCAGCCGACCAATCCGCTTTCGCGGCCTGAAGATGCAGTCTCGGAACGTATTGCCAATCCTATTGCGGCGCTTCCGCTTGTCGAGTTGGCCCGCCGACGGCACAACGCTTGTGTAGTCATAAGCGACATCACCAGACCCGTCCCCAACCGGATTATCCTGCCGCCGATTTTGGAGGCGATTGAGACCGGCGGTATTCCACGCGATCAAATCCTCATTTTGGTGGCTACCGGTCTGCACCGCTCAAACACGGGCGATGAACTAATCGAAATGGTCGGCCGTACAATCGCCGAAAACTACCGCATCGAGAACCATCTCGGCTGTGAGCCTTCCGAGCACACGTATCTTGGCGACAGTCCGCGAGGTGTGCCCGTCTGGATCGACTCGCGTTACGTCAACTCGGAGTTGAAGATTACGACCGGGCTGATCGAGCCGCATTTTATGGCCGGATTTTCCGGCGGACGCAAGTTGATATGCCCGGGCCTGGCCGCACTGGAGACGATCAAGGTCTGGCACGGCCCCGATTTCCTGGAGCACCCCAACGCCCGGGCAGGACGCCTGGACGGAAACCCGGTCCACGAGGAAAACACCGCGATCGGCCGGATGGCCGGCTGCGACTTCATCTGCAACGTGGTGCTCGACGCGAAGCGGCAGATACTGGCCGTGGTGGCCGGCGACATGGAAGCGGCGTTTTACGAGGGTGTCGCGACGGCACGAAAATCGGTTACGGATACCGTGCCGGAACCGGTTGACATCGTGGTGACCACCGCCGCCGGATATCCGCTCGATACTACTTTCTACCAGTCGATCAAGGGCATGGTGGCGGCGCTGCCGATCGTCAAGCACGGCGGGACGATCATCCTGGCCGCCGGCATGAGCGAAGGGATCGGCAGCCCGGAGTTCCAGAGTCTGTTCGACGAAAACCCGACGCTCGAAGCGTTCATGGACCGGATTATCAATACCGACTACTTCGTGATGGATCAGTGGCAACTCGAAGAGATGGCCAAGGTCGCTCGCAAGGCGAAGATAAAGGTAGTAACCGACGGGCTGCCGCCGTCGACACTGCGTCGGGTGTTCGTTGAGCCGGCCGAAAGCATCGAGATCGCGGTGGCGGACGCGGTGGCGGAATACGGCCCTGACGCCACGATCGCCGTCATACCAAAAGGTCCGTATGTGATGGCGGAAGTTCAGAATGATTGTTGACGTAACGACTTGCGGCGCAGATGGCAGTGTGCGCAGCCCGTGTAGCGGCTGGGCTTGCCCAACGCTTTGGTGGCCAATACGCTCCCGTGTTAACGCGCTGGGCAAGCCCAGCCGCTACACGGGTTTCCGATGAATAATCCGCGCTAGGAAAACCATTCCTGCCGCCCCACTGCGTCGAATGCACTGCAGATATGCTCGATTATCGGACGCCGCGCGCCGGACGGCCAGGTGACGGCGACTACGTCGAATCGGGCCGGGTATTCCAGCAGCCTGTGACGTTTCAGAAACGCAACGGCCAGCCGTGTGAGTCTTCGCTGCTTTGCTGCATCGACCGATTCGGCCGGATGACCGGCGGCCGGGTCGTTGCGGGTCTTTACCTCGACGAACACGACGGTCTTACCGTCCACGGCCACCAGGTCCAACTCACCCCACTTCGAGCGATTGCCACGGCCGATGATTTTATAGCCGCGACGCTTCAGATAGCGCTCGGCCGCCCGCTCGCCGCGCCGACCCAGCGGTTCACGGGCAAATAGCCGCCGGAACCAGTTTGATATGACGGTGGACAGAAACATGGTTGCTATTTTCGGGGGCTGG
>DAOWNK010000080.1 GCA_030642635.1 Pirellulales bacterium | reverse complement strand
GTGCCCTGATGAAGGTTCCGGTGCGATGGTTGATTAGGGGCTGTTGTGTTCATGACTTACTTTTAGCGCAAACCCGACATAATGTCCAGTCATCATTCGTGATTTCTGGTGCATGTTAGGGATTTTTTCACAAGCTCTGAGTAGTCCCGTCGCGTAACCGGAACAGCAGCGCTGACTTTGGCGCCAACGATTGATGAACGATACCACATCTAGCAGCCGAGGCGTTGGACCGTTGCCGATTTCCGGCAATTCGCCCCGGCTACGCGACGGTGACACCACTTCGACGGCCAAGCGTACCGCTCCAATCCGGGACAACCAGCAGACGATCATCTCCAGCCGACCGCCGATGGCTGTTTCGGCAATGTCCGACTCCGCCAACCGGATTCTTCAGGGCAAGATCATGCCTGGCGACCGACTGGGGCATTTCGAGTTGATCGAGTACGTCGGCGGCGGCGGTATGGGGCGTGTGTTCCGCGCGGTAGATACCCGGCTGGATCGGGAGGTTGCATTGAAGGTTCTGCCGGCCGAGCAGGCGGCTGACGAGGAGACGCGATTGCGGTTCCAGAACGAGGCCCGATCGGCCGCACGGCTCGACCACGAAAACATCGCCACAGTGCACTACGTTGGCGAGGACCGCGGGCTGCTGTACATTGTCTTCGAGTTTATCGAGGGGATGAACATCCGAGCGCTGGTCGAGCACAAGGGTCCATTGTCGTTGGCCGAGGCGGTCAGTTACACGTTGCAGGTGGCCGAGGCGTTGACGCATGCCGCCGCCCGAGAGGTCGTACACCGCGACATCAAGCCAAGCAACATGTTGGTCATGCCCGACGGACGCGTGAAGTTGATCGACATGGGACTGGCCCGGCTGCACCAGGTCAATACCTCGGCGGCCGAGTTGACCGCCAGCGGGGTCACGCTGGGAACGTTCGACTACATCTCGCCGGAGCAGGCCCGGGATCCACGCAACGCTGACGTGCGCAGCGACATCTACTCGCTGGGATGCACGTTTTTCTACATGCTTGTTGCTCGTCCGCCGTTTCCGGAAGGCACCGTATTGCAAAAACTCTTGCAGCACCAGGGCGACCGACCGCCGGAAGTGCGTCGGTTTCGGCCGGAGTTGCCCGAGGAAGTAGAACGCCTTCTGCGGAAAATGTTGGCGAAGGACCCGCGACACAGATACCAGGACCCGAGCGAGTTGGTCGGCGACTTGCTCAGACTGGTCGAGCAGGCCGGATTACGCCGGTTTGGTTCGGGAGTCAACGTGCCGGCAACGCCGTCGGCGTCAAAGATGTCGTTCTTCAGACGTCACTTGCCGTGGGTTGCACCGATTGCCGCATTGGTGTGTATTGTCGGGGCGTTGAATCTGTTTTGGACCTCATCGGGCGACTCGAAGGTGGAACCGCCGGAGATGTCCTCGCCGATTCGGACTGCACTGCCGAACCGCACCTCGGACGTTACCGCCGTTGTGCCCGAGGAGTCGGACGGCGAGACGGCCGGCGCTGTTGCAATGCCGGATATCACGCCGGAGACTATACCGCAGACTGTGCCGCAGACCACTGCCCAGCAGAAACCGGCCGAACGTTCGATACCAGATCCGTCCGAACGGTACGAGACGGAAGGCTTGCTTTCCGAAAAGTCGATCACCGGCCGGTTGGCATTCGAGGCGTTGGCAGGCGACCTGTCGGCCGAACAAGATACTTTTTACGGCCTCGATGCCTTCGGCGATAACGGAACCGGCCCGGAAATACCGACCGATTCGGCCACGGCAGTCACATCGGCAATACCGTCGAACACATCGGGAGCGGTCGCCGCCGGTACGGCGGTAAAACGTGCCGGCGTGCTGGTGGTCAGCGACGGTGCAGAGGGCGAAAACGAATATCGCACGTTAAGCGCCGCCTGTAGTGCGGCGACAAGCGGCGACGTAATCGAGCTGCGCTACGACGGCCGCCGCGACGAACGGCCGGTGAAGCTGACCAACGTGAAAGTTACCATTCGCCCAGGCGAAGGCTATCGGCCGGTCGTGGTCTTTCGTCCCGACCGGATCGACCCGTTCAAGTACGCCCGAAGCATGATTACGACAAGCAGCGGCCGGCTGACTCTGATCGGCGTGGTGTTGGAATTGCACGTGCCTCGCAACGTGCCGGCCGATAGCTGGTCGATGGTGGAAACCGATGGCGACCAGGCAGTCCGCATGGAACGATGCTTGCTGACGATCTACAACTCATCGGACACCCCGGCGGCCTATCATCCCGAGGTCTCGTTCTTCTATGCCAATCCGGCACTTGTCACCGAGATGGTAATCGACGAGAAACGTTCCGCGGCGCCGTCGGCAACGTCGATCGAACTGGTCGATTGCATTGTCCGTGGCGAGGCCGACCTGCTGCGTTGCGACGATCTGCAATCGATCAGCCTGGATTGGGAAAACGGCTTGCTGGCCGTCACCGGCTCTCTGCTGTCGGCCGGCAGCATACAGCAATATTCCCAAAACCAAAATGACAAATTGCTGAGTATTGACCTGCGGCACGTTACCGCCGTAGTAGGCGATTCCTTGTGCAGACTCTCCGGCACAAGCCTCGCGCCGTACCGGTTGCCGCTGGAAGTAAACTGCTCCGACAGCATTCTAATGCCGACGGAAGCTGCACGCAAATCGTTCAACGAAGCGGGCGTGCAAAACGCACAAACCCCTGCTGCCGAAACTCCGACGAACGAGGACGGCGTCGCGCTGATCGAGCAGATAGGCGCCGGCAAGGCGGACGAGTTCCAACGGCTGATAACATGGTCCGGCGACCGGAATTTTTATGAGTACTTCGATATTTTCTGGAACATTCGCGGCTTCGATCGGAAACCGCTCGCCGAGCCGATGAATTTTGACGCTTGGCAAACGTATTGGGGCTTGGAACACGAGAACCTGTCGATGGACGACGTGGTGACCTGGCGGCAGTTGCCCGAGGCCGACCGACCACTGCACACACACACGCCGCTGGACTACGCGCTGGACGATTCGGCGGTGAGCAATCCTGCGGCCGGTGCGGCCAGTGACGGCAGCAACGCCGGCGTGCAAGCCGACCGACTGCCTCAGCTTCCGGTGGCAATTGACACCCCGCCGCCGGCTCCGTTACGATAGGGTCTCATCTAAAGGGCGATTAGCTCAGTTGGCTAGAGCGCCACGTTTACACCGTGGATGTCGGCGGTTCGAGTCCGTCATCGCCCATTTGCTGGAGTCGTTGTCAGCTATCAACTTTTGAAAACAACGTTGTTTGCAGGTTTTCAGACTGGCCCCTGATGCCTTTTTGCCTCCCATTGTTTCACCGCGTGCAAAATGCCCTTCGTGCTGTTCTTCGCGTGCGTAAGTGATTGCTGGTCAAGCGGTTGCGTCGATGGGTATTTTGCGTTTTGCATTTGTTGAATTTGTTGTCAAGTGCAATTAGCATCCCGGCGGATCGTCGTAAGCACTGCCGCAAAGCCACTTTAGGCACGATGGAATTTGCACCCGCTTTGGCCGCCCAAAACGTGCAAAACTCCTGATTTTGTAGGGTGCGTGAAACGCACCGCAGTACGTGGGGAGTGGTGCGTTGCACGCACCCTACAAACCGAATGGACCCGATGAATCGGGTCACTACGAACGGGTGCATACCTCTGCACCATGTGGACAAATGTACCACACCACGCAGCCGATTTCAAGACCGGGAATTGGCCACCGCACGACCTCGAACGGTGCGTAGGTTGTACGCGCTGCAACAACACAGTAGAATAGAGCTACTCGTACTGTGGGTTTCACGCTAAGCCGAGGATTGATCGGAGGCAAGTGAAAGCTGTGAGCGATGCATTCGACCCTTATCACAAATGGCTCGGGTATATCGCCGAAGGATCAGCCGCCCGACTGCTACCGGCTGCTGGGCGTCGACCGGTTCGAGTCCGACCCGGACGTAATCGCCAGTGCCGCCGATCAGCGGATGGTGCACGTCCGATCTTTCCAGGCCGGCAAGCGTTCGGCCGTCTCACAGAAGTTGTTGAACGAGATCGCCGCGGCCAAGGTCTGTTTGTTTACCGCCGAGAAGAAGGCGGCGTACGACCGATGGTTGCGGCAGAAGATTGTACCTCCTGCCTACAATGCTCCGCCGCTGATCAAAACGGATACCGATCTGCCGACGTTTCAGCAGCCTGGGGTTTCAACCATCAAAAAACAGTCCTGGCAGGCCCCGGCGGCAATCGTCCTAGCCGTGGTGCTACTGGGTGCGAGCATCATATATTTTCTTGGCAATGAGACCTTGCCGGACGATAGTCACAAGGTCGTAGCCAAACGCCCCGTTCCACAGTCATCAGTTGACCGTAGCCGTAGGGTGCGTGAAACGCACCATGAACAAAAGGCGGATTCAGGTGGTGCGTTACACGCACCCTACAAGACTGAAACACCGGTAGAGCAAGATTCGTCCCTGGCTGATGTTTCCGAGCAACCGCAAAAACCACCGCTCAACGCCAGTGGGCTGGCCGACCTGCTGCAAGCCGACTCGGCAGCAGATACGGTTCCTGACGGTCAGGCCGATGTCACGACTGATATTCCCGAGGCAACAGCGGTTGAAAGTGCGGCGCGAGAGCCGGTCCCGTCCGACGCCGATCAACAGGATGCTCGCCGGCTTGTCAAGGAGGTTTACGGCGATGAGCACGAAAACGCCAAAGACAACGAACAAAAACAGGCACTGGCCAAAAAACTCTTCGACCAGGCATTGGAATCACAGAACTCGGCCAACCGTTACGCATTGCTTCAGGCAGCCGGCAACCTGGCCGTGAAGTGCGGCGACGTTGTGACTGCGTTCAGCGCCATCGACGAAATGAGCAGGACGTTCCAGGTTGACCCGATAAAGATGAAAGTCGACGTGCTTGGCTCTTTGCCGAAGAAAACGAGGGAGTTGATCGGGCGCGAGTCTGTCGGCCGGCTCGCTCTGCAATTGGCCGACGAAGCAATCCGTGCGAACGACTTTAACTCTGCAACGAAGTCGGCCGGGATTGCACTGTCCGAAGCCCGCAGGGCCAGGCAAGGAAAACTCGTCAAACAAATTGCGGACCTCACAAGGGATATCGAAAAATTCTCCAAGACGCACGAGGAAGTTAAAGCGGCAACAAAGGTGCTGGAACGCAGTCCGACGGACCCGGACGCGAACCTGCTGGCCGGCAGGTTCCGGTGCTTTGTAAACGGCGACTGGAAGACCGGGCTGCCAATGCTGGCGCTGGGCAGCGATGCAACCCTGCGGGCGCTTGCCGCGCAGGAACTACAAGGGATGTCCGACCCGACCGAGCAAGGGCGGCTGGCCGACGGGTGGTGGAAGTTGGCCAAGACCGAAAAAGGTTTAACCGAGCAGCGTCTTTACCACCGGGCGGCATATGGGGACCAGCAAGCGGCCCCGAAGCTGACCGGACTGGCGAAGCTCCGTGTTGAGAAACGACTGGCGGAAATCGGGGACAAAAACTTATTCTCTGCGGACAAGAGCATGGGACGTTCTTCCAGTAGTGGTTCGGACACGTTCTCTGCGAACAAGGGCCGGAGTCGCAAGGTGGTTCCACCTGCGGCAGCTAAGTTAAAGGCAGCAACGGATGATGATGTCGTGCAATCGCGATTCGGTATTCGTTTCGGTGGCAGAGGCCATGCTACGACACATCTTGCCTACGATGGACGGATGCCTATCACGATCGAAGCTATTGTGCGTGCCGATCACGTCCGCAACTCGACGATCGCCGGCAACTGTGAGTTTGCGGGGTTCGGCCTGGAAATCCATGAGGGTCGCTGGACTTTTGCATTACATGACACAAAGATTTGTCGGTACGCGATTTCCGACGACAAAGTGACCACGGGCCGCTGGACCCACCTGGCCGGCGTCTACGACGGCCAAACGCTACGGCTCTTCGTCGACGGACGACTGCAACGGTCATCGCCGCTGCTGCATCGGCCGCATCTCCCATCGCGATTCCCCATGATGCTGGGCGCCGATCCCGATGCCTACGGTCGGCCAGAGCACTTGTTCTCCGGCACAATTGCGGGCTTTCATGTGGCGAGCGGCGTGCTCTACTACAAAAATTTCACGCCAAGTTACCCTTTGCACCACTGCGACGGTTCCGTCATGTTGCTCCTGTTCAACGCAGGGAAAGGTCGATTTGTTTCCGACAGGTTAAAAAAGAGGCAACCAGTCAGGCTTAACGGCACTGAGTGGATCGCCCTGACAGACCTGCCTTCTTGGGACGAAGTGCCGGAGAGACCGGCGGTTCTCGATATTTCGAATACCAACGAGCCTTGGGCAAGAGAGTGGAAGGTCACAGCGACACGTAGGGCCGGGGTTACCCTGGGATAGCCTAGAACTGGCGGACTCCGGGCGGAGCATAATTTACGCCGCTACTGCCGGGGCGTGTTCGGCTTCGTATTGGTTTGGTGACAGGCACCTCGCTACGGTTTTTCCCGCACTTCCGGCCGATATCCGCTCGGAGCCAGTCCCCATTTTTCACTGACCACTTACAGTTCGAATATTCAGACAGGCCATACCTATGAGCCTCCTGTAATAAAATCCCGATTCGGACGGGATTTTTGCAGATATTGCCGTAAGTTGTTCCGAAGCAACACTTTACCGCCGAAGACGTCCGGCGCCGGCAAATAAGATCAGCGCGCCCAGGGCCAAAAATATCTGCATCAGTGCAACGACCGTCGGGTGCAGCGCTGGCCGCCGAATCGGCGGATCGGACGACCACCAGGTGGTTTTCTCCCAGCCGTCGGCGGTTCTGCGCCATGCCGTTTTAGAACCGGGTTCCGAGGAGAACAACTTCTGTGCATGTAGCGCACACAATCCACCGACGGTTTCGGTCGAGCATTCCGAGCAACTCAAAGGTACTTCACATGCCATCCAACCGAGCACCAACAGAACCAACATCAGTCCGGCTATCAATCGCACTGTTCGCCTCCAAAAGTTTGTACTCATCGAACAATTGCAACTGTCGGGCCGGAACTGGAATTTTGCGAATGGTTTGCAGGCAATCCTTTTCGTCGCAAAAACTTACGACGCCGGGCGGTGCCGATCGCCTGTGAATTCGTGTTGCGTTTGATAAACACGTCGCCTGCGGCAACGTTGTCTTTTGGCAACACGGTGGGGGGAGGGAGAGGAAGGGATTGGGGATTAGGGATTAGGGATTAGGAAAAAAGAAGAGAGAAGAGGGAGGAGGGAGGAGAGAATAGGGAAGGGATGAAAAGCAAAATTCCAATCCCCAATCTCCAATCCCCAATCCCTAATCCCCAATCCCTTCCTCCCAATCCCTAATCCCTTGCGGCATCTATGCCTTCATCCAGTCGGGCACTCGGCAAACGTTCCCGTCACGGTCGACCACTGCAAGTGTGATGTTGGCCAGCGCCAGCAGTTCGTCGCCGCGAAATAGCTTGTACTCGTGCTCGATCTTCACGTGGGTTATGCGAGTGACGGTCGTGCGGAGCCGCAACAGGTCGTCGTATCGGGCGGGGCTGCGGAACCGGCACTCGGCCTTCACAACCACGACGAACAGTCCGGTCTGTTCCATCTTGCGATAGCTGCCTCCGTTTGCACGGAGCAGTTCCGTCCGGCCGATCTCGAAGTACGTAAAATAGTTGGCATGGTGGAGCATCCCCATCGGATCGGTCTCGGGATAGCGAACGCGCAGCTCGATTTCGTGCTGTTTGAGCATGTTGAGTATTTTATGGTTCATCCGAATAAATTTGCAACATCAAACTTGGCTGATCCCGGTTGACGCAACTTGTCAATTGGCATATAGTTACGCTGATCGTGTTTGTTTCACACTTATGCACCAGCGGCGTATGAATATCGGCGGCACGGCCAGCACGGATTTTGCCACCATGCGTGGGCGGAATTATCCGGCCATACGACAATTTACGGTCTTTCTGGAGAACCGCGTCGGGCAGTTGCTCGAAGTGCTCCGGCGTTTCGAGGGCAGCAAGGTCCGGATCGTAGCCCTGTCGATCGTCGATTCGTCCGAGTGCGCCTTCGTCAGGTTCCTGCTAAGCCATCCCGAGGAGGGTCGGGAAATACTGGAGCGCGCCGGGTTGGCGATTGTCGAAAGCGACCTGATCGGCGTGGAAATGCCCGACGGGCAGCAGCCGCTGTTGGAAATCTGCACCGCACTGCTGCAAGCCGAGGTGAACATTATACAGGTCTACCCGTTGCTGATCCGGCCTCGCGGCCGTGCCGCCGTGGCAATTATGGTTGACAACATCGAAATGGGTCAAGAAATCCTGACCAACCAGGGTTTTACGATGATTACCGAGGAAGACTTGCAGGAAGAAGAAGTTTAGCCGCTGTGCTTGCACGGCGCGTAGGTGGCGGGTTTATCTCGGCACACGGCAAACTTCCTTCATAATGCACACTTTGCGGCATTTCGCGGCAGATTTCGACGCTGAAACGGTGTGTTTTGCACCAGTTCGCCCGAGTCGGCAATTTTCCTGGACGGCGACGGCTGGTTCGTAGTGACCGCATTTATGCGGTCTTTCCGGGTATTCGGCCGGGTAGACCCGATGAATCGGGTTGCTGCGAACGAGCCATAAAATCTTGCCACACAAAGACTTACGGCCAGGGTGATCCCGCATCGCCTCGGCTGCCCTCTTTTGTTTTCATCCGGTATCCGGCAATTCTACCCGGCAACATTATGTCAGGCGCAGTATTTGCTCTTAGCCAATGACGGCTGGATTTTCGGTTTTTTATTGGTAAAATTACTTCTGTTTGGGTAAAATAGACGTAGCCGGTAATTTGGCTCGCTTTTGCGTATGAAAGTCTTTTTGTTCCGCACGTGGAGAATATAGACATGTCTAAACATCTTTTCGTTCGATCTGCCGTGGTCTTCTCGGCCATAGGTTTCTTGGTCATCGCCACGGCGGCGCCAATCGTGTTTGGAGCTGAGCCTGTCGGCAAGTCGGCCAAGCTCGATTGTTTTTCTCATCCGGACGGGGCGAACTATTTTGCCCTTAGTCTGAAACCGTCCGCCGGAATCGAAGCGGCCGCGCCGCACGACGTCGTCTTGTTGATCGACACATCGGCAAGCCAGACCGGCGATTACCGCAGCGATGCAATCGGCACGTTGCACGGTGTGCTGTCGGATCTGTCGCCGAACGATCGCGTGAAATTGATAGCGGTCGATCTGAACGCCGTGCCGTTAACCGAAAGTTTCGTTGCACCGGATAGTTCGGAAATGACAGCGGCGCTGAAGAAACTCGACGCCCGGGTGCCGCTCGGCGCCACCGACATGGAAAAGGCATTGACGGCCGCAGCCGATAGTTTTCAGTCCGGCTCGCAGAATGCCCGCGCGGCGATTTACATCGGCGACGGCATGAGCACCGCTTGCCTGTTGGGTACAGAAAAGTTCGATGAGCTGGCCAAGCGACTCCTCGACGGCCGGATTCCCCTGAGCAGTTCTCCGGTCGGTCCGCGAGTGGACATGCAGCTACTGGGTGCCTTGGCGATGAACACCGGTGGCCGGGTGGTATCGATGGGTCGTGATGCCGCTGGGGAACTGGCCGCTGCCGTTGCCGGCACGGTGCTGTGGCCCGAGGCGGACGTAAGTTGGCCGTCCGGCTTTGAAGTCTAGCCTACCAGAATGCCGCCGTTGCGAGGCGGTCGCGACAGCGTGGTGGTCGGCACGTACAAGGGCAAGGGGCCGTTCGAGATCAAAATGACCGTCGGCGGCGCCGGCGGAACCGAAAATCTCTCCTGGACCGTGCAGGACGCTACATCGAACGAGGACAACAACTACCTGGTCGAGTTGGTGGATCGGGCGAAGGTCGACGGAGGCGTGAGTTTGCCGTTGGTCGGCTCGGCGAGTCTTGCACACGCCCGAGAGGCCGTAAATGCCGGTGTGGATCAGCTAAGTCGTCTTGCCAGACAGGCATTGGCCTCTGGAAACCTCGACAATGCCCAGCGCCTGGCCGGCGAGGCATTGAACCGCGATCCGCACAACCCGGAGGCACTGGCCGTCAACATCGCAGCGGCGAAGAAGCGCAGCGGCGATGCCCTCGGCCGGCCGGCCGAGGAACCGGCCACCGACGGCAGCGGACAAGCAGTAGCCGGCAGTACGTCGCCCGGCGACCTTGACATTCGAGGCGACGCGTCTGGTATTCCTGCCGATGCCGGCGGGTTTGCCGAGGCATTTTCTCAACAGCGGCGAGTCATCGCACAGGTTATCCAAACCCAAGTGGTAAACACCGTGAACCAGGCACGGAAACAAATGGGTACCGATCCGGAGGCCGCTACGCAGAACCTTAAACTCACCCTGGAGATGGTCCGTCAGGCCCCGGATATCAACCCCGAGGTTCGCGACCAACTGGTCGACGTAATTCAGGCCGCGCTTTTGGCCGCCAGCCGATGTAAGGTCGAAGTCGATCAGAAACGTCAGCAGACTCAAGAAAACCTTGCACGAGCTAAGGAACGGATACTGATCAACGAAAACCTGTTGCACAAACAGGAAAAGGTTCGGCAGCTAATGGAGCGGTTCGACTCGCTGATGGAAGAGGGTCGTTACCGCTTTGCCGAAGAGGCGGCGGCAGCGGAGGCGCTCCGAAGCGATCCGGGCAATACGACGGCCATATTGGCGATGAAGTATTCGCGGATAAAGGGTCATGTGGAAGAGATGTTGGCGTACCGCATAGCCAGGCAAAAGGGTTGCGTGGACACGCTTGCTCAGGTAGAGAAATCGCACATTCCAACGCCCGATGAACCGCCGATTATTTATCCTGACGCCGGCGTCTGGCAAGAACTTTCCGCACGACGCAAGGAGAAATACAGCTCGATGGACCTTGCCGGCCGAGGCACGGCCGAGAAAAAAATCGACGATGCGCTGAAATCGCCGACGCAACTGGAATTTCTGGAAACGCCGTTGCAAGACGCTATCGACTATCTGGAAGATTATCATCAGATCGAAATCCAGATGGACAGCAAGGCGTTGGACGACGCCGGGGTGCGCACCGACACGCCGATTACGAAAAACCTTAAGGGTATCTCGTTGCGATCTGCACTCAGGTTGACGCTCCGCGAGTTGGACCTGACTTATGTTATCAAGGACGAGGTGCTGCTTATCACCACGCCCGAGGTTGTCGATACCATGCTGACCACCAAGGTCTATCCGGTGGCCGACCTGGTGTTGCCGATCGAGGACAGCGGTTTCTCCGGTGGTTTCGGCGGGCTGGGCGGCATGGGTGGCGGCATGGGCGGCATGGGCGGCGGCGGCGGTGCGTTCGGTGGCGGTGGCATGGGTGGCGGCATGGGCGGCGGCATGGGAGGCATAGGCGGCGGCATCGGCGGCACGGGCGGCGGTAAGTTCAACGTACCAGCCGTTATATTTCCCAAGGAGCCTGTCGAAGAATTACGAGCATATGCCGTAACCGACGACCCATCCAAAAACACCGACCAAACAGCCGAGAAGAGGAAAAATATCACACT
>DAOWNK010000020.1 GCA_030642635.1 Pirellulales bacterium | reverse complement strand
TATCTTGCCAAAAACTCATGTAGACATGATAACGGGGGAAAGGGGGAAGGGGCAAGGGGCACGGCGGAAGGCAGAAGGGGGAAGGCGGAAGGGGGGAGGCGAAAGGCAGAAGGGGGAAGGGGGACATGTAGCGGCCGGGCTTGCCCGGCGCGTTGGCCTTGACCTATATTTAAGAGGCTAAGTCGCCGTGCCGGCGACTGCTAAACGGAATCGAGTCTTCCAATGTCATCTACCCAATCTCCTCGACCGCAACGCCCGTCGCAGACGAAGATCGTCGCCACGCTCGGGCCGGCCAGTTCGGGAAAAGACAAACTGCCCGAGTTGCTTACCGCCGGTGTGGACGTGTTTCGGATTAACATGGCCCACGGCAGCCGGGCGGAACACCAAACGGTTCTGGCCGCCATACGTACTGCGGCGGCGGCGGCCGGCCATACGGTGGCCGTGCTGGTCGACCTGGCCGGGCCGAAAATCCGGCTGGGCGAGCTGCCCGACGGCAAGCTTACCTGCGACGCCGGCGATCGGCTGCGATTCATCCGCGGGCAGATATCGGAAGTGCCCGAGGAACTGACCACCACCTACGAGCCGCTGGTCGACGAGTTGGAACCCGGCGACCGTGTTATGCTGGCCGACGGCACGGTCAGCCTGGTGGTCGAGGAAAAGGGCGACGACTTTGCACAGTGCAAGGTGGTGCAGCCGGGGCTTATCCGCAGCCGGCAAGGAGTGAACCTGCCGGGGGTGAAGCTCAGCGTGGAGGCCCTGGGGCCGGTGGACCGCGAGAACGCCGTTTGGGCCGCCAAAAACGATATCGATTTCGTCGGCTTGAGTTTCGTCCGCTCGGCCGACGAGATACGCTCCCTGCAATCGCTTCTGGAGTTGCACGGCCCGACAAATCGAGATCGCCGCGCGCATGTAATCGCCAAGATCGAAAAGCCCGAGGCATTGGACAATCTGCAGGAGATCGTAGAGGCGGCCGATGCGGTGATGGTCGCACGGGGAGACTTGGGTGTGGAGATCGACATTGCCCGGGTGGCGGTGGTGCAAAAGGAGATCATCGCCGTGTGCAACCGATGTCGCAAGCCGGTGATTACCGCCACGCAGATGCTCGACAGCATGCAGCACTCGCGGATACCTACCCGGGCGGAGGTGACCGACGTGGCCAACGCGATACTGGACGGCACCGATGCGTGTATGCTCTCGGGCGAGACGGCCATAGGCAAGTACCCGAGAGAGACGGTTGAGATGATGCACCGCATTGCACTGGCGACCGAGCCGATGTGCCGCGAGCGCAATCATCACGGCGAGCCGGACCTGACCGCCGAAGGGGTCAATGCAATCACCGAGCAGATCGTCTATTCGGCCGGCCGGATGGCCGAGCAGCTTGACGCCAAGTTGGTGGTGGTAGCCACGACCAGCGGTTCTACGGCACTTGCGCTGGCGAAGCATCGCAACTACGTGCCGACGGTCGGCGTGAGCAGCTCGCCGGCCACGTTGCGGCGGATGTGCCCATATTGGGGTGTGATTCCGCTGCCCGGCGCACCGGTCGGCGACAGCACCGCGTTGCTTCGGTACATCACCGAAATGGGCCGCTCGGCCGGCATATTGGACCCCGGCGACCGGCTGGTTTTGATCGCAGGCACCGGACTGGCCACGACCGCACACAACATGGTGGTGGTGCATGAATTAGAATAGGGCGGAAGGAGGAAGGGGGAAAGGGGAAGGAGGAAGGGGGATGTGTAGCGGCCTAGCTTGCCCAAATACCATTGAATTAGTGGTAATATCAGGGAAAACCAAGTGGCACCGGCGTCCCGCCGGTGTAACGTAACGTTTATGCACCACCGGCGAGACGCCGGTGCCACTAAACAGTGCTGCCGCATCACGCAGCGTCGCGTGTTACCACATTCCCGCCAGCTTGGATATGTCGAGCTTCCCACGTTTCCGTCCACACGCAGCCTGCCCAGGAAAACCCCACACCGAAACCGATAAGCAACGTCTGCTTGCCGGGTCTGAGCCGGCTGGAGTCGCGCAAGTCGTTCATTAGCACCGGCAGCGTTGAGGAAACCGTGTTGCCGTATTCCTTAAGCGCCTCGGGCACATGCTCTTCGTCCAACTTCAACCGCTCGCGAAGGTGTTCGAGCATAAAGGAAGTAGCCTGATGAAGCAGGTACATGTCGACATCCTCGCGGCTCCATCGGGCGTCGGCCAACAACCGGTCGACCATCGGCGGGACCACGTCCAAGGTGAACTTCACCAGTGCCGGGCCGTCCATGAACAAACTGCTGGGCCATCGCTTTCGTTTGCTGGGCCGGATTGCATCCGACGGCGGCCGGGCGCCGCCTTCGGTCACCATCAGAGTGTTGGCGCCACGGCCATCGGTCCCGAAAATGAAGGAGCCCAGTGACGGCTCGGCAGCAGCGTCGATCAATGTGGCCGCCGCGCCGTCGCCGAAAATGGTCCGCAACGAACGGTCGGCCGGGTCGATATACTTCGAGTATGTCTCGGCGGTAATGAGCAACACACGGCGTGCGGCGCCGCTGCGGATCAAACCGTCGGCCAGCGACAGCCCATATACAAAACCGCTACAGCCCAAATTGAAATCCAACGCACCGATCGAGGTTGGCAGTCCGAGCCTGTCTTGCATCAGGCATGCGGTGGTCGGCAGCGGGTAGTCGGGCGTCTGGGTGCAGAACAGCAGAAAATCTATCGACCTGCGGTCGATGTTGTGCTCGGCGAACAGTTTTTCGGCGGCGGCCACACCCAGGTCCGATGCACATTGGCCGCTTGATGCTACGTGCCGGGCACGGATGCCGGTCTTCTCGTAGATCAAGTCCATGTTCCACTTAGGGAACTCGCCGGCCAGGTAGTCGTTGTCCTCGACCAAGTCGGGGAAATAGACTGCGATGGGGCCAATGGAGGCAAATTCCATTGCCTGGAACTCCTGCACCAATTTTGTAGGGTGCGTGCAACGCACCGCATATAGGAAATGTTAGTGGTTGGTGCGTTTCACGCACCCTACTGTGTTGCTGAAGGTCGCGGAAATTACCAAACTCACCACGTAGAGGTCAATTGCAATTCACGGTAATTTTCAATCTTGACTCCGATCAGCGTCTTCCCTATCCTCCGCATCTGTTTGGGGCACGTATCCACGAAAGGTTTCGCAGATGAAGTGCCCCGCGTGTTGGGCGGAAAAGGCATATATCCGCCAGGTCAATGGTTTTCATAGAATATTGCTAGGCTGCTTGCTGTTGGTGCCGATGAAGTGCCATCACTGCTATCGCAGGTTTACGGTTTCCTGGTTCTCGACGATCGGAAAGCAAATCGAGCCGCCGTGTCCGCCGGCAAAGCCTAAGAGCAGGGCAACTCGGCCTTCCTCTGCCACTGAACACCGAACAAGTAGACGATATCAACGTGAAAGAGCCACCGCCACTGGTTGATATCCACTGTCACCTGCTTCCAGGAATAGACGACGGCGCCGCCGACTGGGATCAGACTTCAGTTATGGCCGAAACGGCAGTCGCCGATGGCATCTCAACCATCGTGGCCACACCGCACCAACTCGGCAACTTTGCCCGGAACCACGGCGATGCGATCCGAGAACATACCGCCCGGGTGCAGCAATTTCTCGACCGCCGTGGAATCACGCTGCGTGTGCTGCCGGGTGCCGAAGTGCGGATCGAGCCGGAGATGATCCGCAAACTTCACTCCGGTGAGGTGCTCACACTGGCCGACCGGCGTCGGCACGTGCTGCTCGAGTTGCCGCACGAGGTCTATCTGCCGCTGGATCGATTGATCGACACGCTCCGTGCAGCCGGCCTGGTCGGTATCCTTTCGCACCCGGAGCGAAATCGGGGTGTGTTGGCTCGGCCGCACGTTGTCGCACCGCTGGTCGATGCAGGTTGTCTGATGCAAGTGACCGCCGGGTCGCTGGTCGGTACGTTCGGCCCGCAGATCGAGAAGTTTGCCCATGCGCTTATACGCCGCCGGCTTGTTCACTTTGTAGCGACCGATGCCCACGGGGCGAAATCTCGCAGGCCGTTGCTCCGCCGGTCGTTCGATTGCGTTGCCCGGCTGGCAGGATACGAGACGGCCGTGGATTTGTGTTGTCACAACCCGGCTGCTGTGGCCGACGGAAAGGATGTAACTACTAATTCGGATAACGGATGGTTCCGGTGGAAAAAGGCGGGATAAGTCACTTTTTTACCGATTTAGCCGCCGTGCTTGCGCGGCACGCCAACAGCGAGCCGCGGGGCTTGTCCCCGCGCTTACTTTGCGCCGGGATAAACCCGGCGGCTCGCTGGTGAGTAACGTCGGCCTACGCGCCGTGCAAGCACGGCGGCTAAATGGGATTGTTCACAAAACATGCCGAGTTCCAAAATGCGTCGAAGCTGCTCGGTCGTGGCCATGGCCGTACTTGCGGCACTAGCAGTGACCGGTCGGCCACGTTGCAGCTTTGCGCAACAATGGGTCGACGGCCGTGCGTTCGGACCGTTTATCTGCCGGGCAGAATTTCCGCTGACACAATGTGAGGACTTGCTTGGTGAACTCGAACAACTCCAGGGTGAGTTGGTCCGATGTCTGGGAATACCGCCGGCACGCGAGCAGATCGAAATATACCTGTTTCGCGACAAGTGGAGTTACCAGCGGTATCTGAAAAAACACCTACCCAACGTGCCGTATCGACGCGCACTGTACGTGAAGCGCCGAGGCCCAGGACAGGTATTTGCGTATCAGAGCCGTCAACTCGGCATCGACCTGCGGCACGAGTGCACCCATGCCATGCTCCATGCCGTGTTGCCGGTCGTACCGCTGTGGTTGGACGAGGGATTGGCCGAGTATTTTGAGGTGCCGGCACATCGCCGTGCGTTCGACAATCCGCACTTAGGCAACCTGCGATGGAACCTGCGACTGGGAATAATCCCCAAATTGGAGGGTCTGGAGAAAATAGCGGATATGCCAAAGATGAGCCAAACAGAATATCGTTATTCCTGGGCGTGGGTGCACTTCATGCTTCATGGTCCCAGAGAAGCCCATGCCGAGCTGGGCGGATATCTCAGCGATCTGCGATCCGGCCGTCCGCCGGGGCTTTTAAGCGAGCGGCTACAACGCCGGCTTGGAGGCGTCCGCGGTCAGTTTGCGGCACACTTCAAGGGCTGGAAACGCTGAGTTTAATTTGGAGACTCCGGGGCTTCTAGCGAAACTCTCCGCATTATTCTGCTTTCTTTTCCAGCTTTTTCTCTATTTCCGGTAACTCCGTATCCGATAGGTACATCGTTTACGGAACCGGTATGTTCGGAAAATGCGCAACAGTTTGACTAATCGCAATAATTTGCCTTTCCAACCGATAAACGGAGTCATCAAAATGAGAGACATAAGCGTCGTACGTAGTGTACTTGTCTCGTTGGCAGTGATCGGGTTCTGCCTGCCGCAGCCGATTTTGGCGGCGGGGACGGCAGCCGAGCAGGAGCAAATCGCAACGGACGTTGAGCTTTCAGACGACGGTGTGTTACTTGGACAGGTAGTCGATCCGCAGGGTGTTGCGGTGGTAAATGTGCCGGTTTCAATAGTACAACAGAACCGAGAAATCGCTGCCGCCGTAACCGGCAACCAAGGATATTTCGCAATTGGCGGCCTCGGCGGCGGCGTGTATCAGATTGTGGCGGCCGGTGGTCACCGGATATACCGACTTTGGACGCCTGGCACCGCGCCGCCATTGTCAGAACAAGGCGCCTTGGTAGTCGCAGGGGCTGAGACCGTCCGCGGACAGTTAGGCTGTTGTGGTGCACCGTGCTTTTGGCTCTCCAATCCGTGGGTGATTGCCGGCGTTACGGCCACGGCGGTTGCAGTACCGGTGATCATGCACAACACGAACGACACACCGTCAAGCCCCTAATTTAGTGGTTTTTTGATGAAGGTAATTGTGTGAATTATCCGATAAGCATTTTGAAATGGATTGCTATTTGTCTACATAAGCCTGAAGGTAAATGTGGATTAAGTAGCTTGGGCAGAAAATTTCCTTCTCCTTCTTCTTTTCAAAAGGGTGTAAAAATGAGTAGTATTCTTAGGGGTATCCTCGTATCGTTGGCTGTGGTGGGCTTTTGCATACCCCAGTCGGTATTAGCGGCAGATATGCTCTCACAGCAGCAGCCGGTCGTCGTCGACGTGGCGCTGTCCGGCGACGGCGTGTTGTTCGGCCAGGTGATCGACCCCCAGGGCGTATCACTGGCACAAATTCCCGTCTCGCTGTTGAGTCAGGATCGGGAGATCGCCGCAGTGGCCACCGACCAGAACGGGTACTTCGCCGTTGGTGGTCTTGGCGACGGGGTGTATCAAATCGCAACGGCCGCCGGACAGGGAACCTATCGGTTGTGGCCCCCGGGCATGGCCCCGCCGTCGGCCGAGCAAGGCGCCTTGATCGTTTACGGCGAGGGGACCGTCCGAGGCCAGTACGGTCCGATTGGTTATTGGCTGACGAATCCCTGGGTAATTGCCGGGATCGTGGCTACGGCAGTTGCAGTGCCTGTGGCCATCTCGAACTCGAAGAAGAGTCCGTCCAGTCCCTGATGCGGCACGCCGGACGGCAATCGTCTTGAAAAACGGAATGTATCAATACAACCCGCCCGAAAGGGCGGGTTTTTTGTTAGGGGGCCGCTTGCGGCTTCGCACCTACATCGCATTCTCGCGGGGCAAACCCCGCCCTTCCTCTTCCACCTTCCTTCCCCAAATTTCGGTATTCCACCGAATACACGTTTCGTGTACCATCCGGCACCTTTTCCAGTGTGATGTGCCTTTCGGCACGCATTCTCGGTGTGTCTTAATGGAGTTATCAGCTATCAGCTATCAGCTTTCAGCCAGAAGATACCTGACTGCTGAAAGCTGATAGCTTAAAAAGGAGAACGCCATGAATTTCATGCGACCACTGCTACGTCGGTGTGTCGTTTTGGCGTGTCTTGGAATACCACTACAAAGCACTACAGTACATGGCGCACGACCGGCAGTCGGGCAATCGCACCCCGACTCGGCTTCGTATTTACTTGGCATTGTGGGCGACGTGGAACTCGATGTAAACGGTTCGTTGCACGGCGTAGTGATCAACCTACATGGGGTTCCGGTGGCACATGCCGACGTGGTGGTGCGGTACGCAGACCGAGAGATTGCCCGAACGTCGACGGATGCCCTGGGATGTTTTTCGGCAGAGGGGTTGCACGGCGGCACTTACCTGGTGACCGTCGGCAATAACACCAGGCTGTATCGGATTTGGGTCGCGTGCACGGCACCGCCGAAGACCAGCCGGCTGGCGTTGGTCATCGTCGGCGGCGACTTGGTGCGCGGGCAGACGCCGTTTGGAGCGTTCTTCGCATCCGATGCGTTCATCGTCACTGGAATGGTTGGTGCGATGATCGCTATCCCGATCGCCGTACACCAGTCAAACAACGACACTCCAAGTAGTCCGTAAAGGCACTAACGAGGACAACGGCGTGGATGTTTTCCCATGGATCAAGCGATGCCTGCCCTTGGTAATCGGCTTCTGCTGGCTGATTGTATATCCGTCTTTCGCCGAGGCGGATGTGCTGAAGTTGCCGCAAATCGTCGACGTCTTTGTGCGGCCCGACGGCACGTTGCAAGGGCGAGTGATTAGCAGCCGTAGCGAACTTCCATCGGGCAGCACCGCTGCGATCCGGGTCGTGTTGGTCAAAGGTCGGCGAACCGTGGCGGTTGCAGCCACCGGGCGGCATGGCGTATTCACGTTGCAAAACCTGCCGGCCGGGACTTACCAGGTAATCGTCGATGCGCCGGCCGAACCGATCGTGCGCGGACAACCTCCCAGGTCCTTTCCCGTTATGAGCCTGCAGCAGGCGGCGACCGTGGCGGTTATTGCAACCGGTGCGGTCGCAGCACCGGTGATTTATCACAATACGCTGACAGACAACCGTGTACCGGCAAGCCCGTAGAATGAGGAGAGAGGAGAGAGGAGAGAGGAGAGAAGAGAGAAAAGAGAGAAACTATAATAATGACATCTCTCCTCCCTCTTCTCTCTTCCCTCCTCTTGAATTACTTAACTTAAGCTGATGGCACCGCTACTCTGTACATTACCCAATTCGAGAATATTTCTTCGCGCAGCGATCATTGTATTGGCAATGGTGTTGGTCGGTGTGGCAGGCTGCGCTGCTACGATCCGCGCCGGCAGGTTGCCACAGGCATTTCAAGCGCCCGCGAAAACCAACGTCCAGGAGACCGGGCTTAGGAATCTGGTCATCCCACCGTTCAACAGCCAAATGATCGATCGCGGCGACGTGCTGGAGGTGACGATCGTCACAGACTTTGGAGAAACGAAGTCGATAACCACGCCGGTTCGGGTCGAGCGGGACGGCATGGCCAACATCCCGTTGATCGGCCGGGTCGCCTTGGCCGGGTTCGAGTTGGACGAGGCCGGACCGGCCATCGCAGCAGAGGGAATCACCAGGGGCGTGTTTCGCCGCCCACACGTCACCGTTACGATGAAGCGGAAGCGCATGAACCTGGTCACGGTGATCGGCGCCGTCAACGAGCCGGGCGTTTATGAGTTGCCGGCCGGCGGAAGTTCGCTGTTGACCGCGCTGGTTACCGCCGGAGACCTGGCCGAGGATGCCGGCGACGAGGTGGTCATCCGTCGGCCGACCGGCGGCGCAACTCCTCGACCGTTGCAACAGCACCGTCAGCACGTCGCCGGCCGTGGGCAGGCCGAGCCGGCCTCCTACAACGCGCCGCAGCCGGCCGCAGCACGCTCTGTCGAAGTAACGCGGATCAGTCTGGCCAACGCCTCGCCGGAGACACAGGGTGCATATCGACTCAACGACGGCGACGTAGTGATTGTCACCAAGCTAGCGCCGAAGCCGATCTACGTAATGGGGCTTGTGAAAAATCCCGGCGAGTACGAGCTGCCGCCGAACCAGGATATGTACATGCTAGACGCTATTGCAAAGGCCGGCGAGAGGACCATGCAGGTGGCCGACCGGGTGCTCATCATCCGCCGCGTGCCCGGCCGAGAGGAACCCGTGGTCATCGTCGCAAGCGTCAAGGAGGCAAAACACAACGGAAAGGCCAACGAACTATTAGCACCGGGTGATATCGTCAGCGTGGAACAGACTCCGGCAACGGTAGTCTTGGACGCAGTGAAGAGCTTCATCCGGTTCGGCTTCAGCAGCTCGATCCCGCTGTTGTAGAGTGTCAGGGGCTAGGGACCAGGGGCCAGGGGCCAGAGGTGTAGTCGAATATAGTTAGAAAAACCACTACCAGTTACCCACTATCCACTATCCACTAACCCCCACCGACATGTTAGAAGAGTCCACCACGACACATCCCGAACCGGCCGTCAGTTCGACCGCGCACGTCGTCCATGCGTTGGCGCAGTTCTCCATGGCCGTGCGATATCGCAGGAACGTGGTGTTTGCCTCGCTGATAGTCGCCGGCCTGGCGGGCATGCTCTACTACATGACGGCCACGCCGTACTACCGCTCCACCGCAGCGATCCTGGTGATGGGAACCGGAGGCGACGACGGACTGCCGCCGTCCGTGGTGGGCGGCAGCAACAGGCAACTTACGCTGATGGCCACACTGCAAAATCTGTTCACCAGGGACGAGGTGATCAAGGGCGCAGTAAAAGAGCTGCACAGCACACGACCCGATCTTATCGACATGGCGGAGATTCCGAAAACGGCGGCCGATCCGCAAAAAATTTGGGCTGATATCATCAGCGAGAACCTCTCCGCGACGGTAGTTAAGGGCACACGAATTATAGAGGTCGGCTACATATCCAAAGACCCCGACGATGCGGTAGCGGTGGTCGGCGCCGTGGTAAGCTCGTACGTCGATTTTCTGGATCGAACGCATAAAGGCTCCGCCGGAGAGTTCAAAAATATCTTAACAAAGGAAAAGGACGAATTGGAATTGCGCCTGCTCAAAAAAGAACAGGAACTGGTAACCGCCAAAAGCCTGGTGGGAGATATCGGTATCCGATCCGGCAGCACGGTCGTCCACCCGCTGGTGCAACGGGCCGTATCATTCAACGAATCGCTCATCGAGACACAAAAAAAACGAGTAGAGTTGGAGGCGTCACTGGCTGCAATACAGGCGGCTATGAGAAACGGCGAAGACCTGCAACAGCACATCATGACCGTGGCGGAGGTGGTCGGCGAAGAGGTGCTGATGCAAAGCATGGGTTTCGACCGACGCGACTCCTACACCCTGGCGGCAGTCGAACGGCAATTGCTTGAAGATCGTGCAACGCTTAAATCGATGCACGAGCACCTCGGACCGGCACATCCGGAGGTCATCGCAAAAACAGATAAAATCCACTTGACCGAGCAATACCTGGTCAACTATCAGCAGCGGATTAAAAATCGTGTCAAGAAACTGCAACGCTCAGAATTATCTTCAATGCTGCTTAACATGGTGCGGCAAAAACTAGGCGAAACATGGCAACTCGAGGCGTCGCTGCAGACAAAGTTCGACCAGGCACAGGCCGAGGCCATAAAACTCAACGGACAACTGGCTCGGCTGGAAATGATCGAACACGATCTGCAGTGGCTTAGAAGCCTGAACGACGTGCTGTTGGAGAGAATCTCTAAAATTGAACTCAAGGAAGAAGGGCAGGAACTGCGCACGCCGATAGTACAGGAGCCGGTCGCGGCCGCCAGACCGTTCTCGCCTAATCTACGCCGCGTGCTGATGATGACCTTGGCCGGTGGACTGGCCGTCGGGATGACGCTGGTCTACGTGCTGGACATACTCGACGACCGCTTTCGCTCGGCCGAGGAAATGCACCAGCAGTTAGGCATCCCGGTGTTGGCCATGGTCCGGCAACTCCACGCGCCGCAGACCGAGGGAATCGACGCACTGCAAGTACACATCGAGCCGAACTCGCCTGAATCGGAGGCGTTTAGAACACTGCGCACCGCACTGGCGCTGGCCGATCGTCAGGCAAAACACATCGTTATCTCCAGCGCGGAACCAAGCGACGGCAAGACCACCGTGCTGGCGAACCTGGCCGTCTCCTATGCACAGTCGGACAAGAAAACGCTGCTGATCGACGCCGACCTGCGACGCCCCGGGCTGACGGTAATGATGGGCATGCGCGGCGCCAAGGGCCTTTCCTGCATCATACGCGGCGACGGCGACGTTGCAAAAACGGCCATGGGACATATAAAGGCGTCCGGAATCGAAGGGCTGGACGTCCTCTCCTCCGGCCCACGGTCGGCCAACCCGGCCGAACTGCTGGCGAACCAACGATTCTCGGAACTGCTGGCATGGGCCGAGACGGCCTACGACCAGATACTCATCGACAGCCCGCCGACGCTGGCCACCAGCGACACCGCCATGATCGGCCGGTTGGTCGATGGTGTGGTAATCGTCGTCCAGCCGGAAAAAAATCGCCGACGCATGGTCACTCGGGCAATCGAAAGCCTTGCCACATTGAAAATCCCGCTGCTGGGGATCGTCGTCAATCGCGTCGGTGCAGACGGCGACCACGGATACTACAGCTACGGTTACGGATACGGTTATGAGCCGAAATACACCGCTGAAGAAGATGAAAACGATATGTTCGACGACACTTTCACCGAGGAATCGGTCACAATCACTCCAAAACGTGTCGCTTAGATAACACCAAAAAATGCTCGATCAGCGCCTGCTCAAAACCGTTGACGTCGGATTGGCCGGCTGCATATTCGTCGTCCCGCTGCTCATGGGCGGTCGAGCCGCACTCGGGCAACTGGCGCTGATCACAATAGCAGTAATCATCGCCGTCGCCTGGGCTGCCCGTCAGGCGCTGCGTCGAGAATCCACCTGGCGATGCTCGGGCGTCGAATGGCTGCTGGCGGCCGGCGTGGTGCTGTTGGTGCTTCAAATCGTTCCGCTGCCGCAACAGATATTAGCCCAGGCGGCGCCGAAGACCGCCGAGTTGCTGCCGCTATGGAACACACAGGCCGATCCGTCGGTGGTCTTGGGCACATGGTCGTGCATTTCTCTAACCCCAGGCGGCACGCTGGCCGCACTGCCGCTGTTTATCGCCTACGGCCTGCTCATGCTGGTCACAATCCAGCGTATACAAACAATAGAGGACGCCGAGCGGCTGTTGACCTGGATCGCACTGGCGGTGGTAATGATGGCCGGCTTCGGACTGGTTCAACTGCTCGGCGGCAACGGCAAGTTCTTCTGGTTTTACGAACACCCGTTCGCCGACACGGTCGGCGAGGCCAAAGGCAGTTTCGCCAACCGGAACCATTTTGCACATTTCCTGGCACTGGGCGTCGGACCGCTCATCTGGTGGATGCAGCGGAAGGCAGAAGGGGGAAGGCGGAAGGGCGAAGGCGGAAGGGCGAAGGGCGAAGGGCGAAGGGCGAAGAGAGAAGAGAGAAGAGAGAAGAGAGAAGAGAGATTTCGAGGTATACGTGCCACGGCTGATACGGCCGTGGCACAGTCGCAGCCATCGTCCCCCTTCCCCCTTCCCTCTTCCCCCTTCTCCCTTCTCTCTTCTCTCTTCTCTCCTCTCTCCTCACGTCGCGCCTGGACCACAAAAAGCCGGCCACAAACCACCGGATACCGCAGCGTGGCGCTGGGTGTGGTGCTGTTCGCCGGGCTGCTGTCGCTGTCGCGCGGCGGCGTTGCGGTAATGTTGCTCGCTGTGGCCGTCTCGGTTGCCGTATTCTACAGGGCAAGGACCGTCGGCAGTCGATTCGTCCTCTCGCTGGCCGTTGCCGCCGTGCTAATCGTCGGGCTGCTTGCGATACACGGCTACGACAAGGTAAGCAATCGGCTGGACGATTTCAGCGCCGGCTCAATCGAGGTGCTCGACAACCAGGCCGGTCGGCGGACCATCTGGCAGGCCGTGGCGAAGGCCATCCCCGACTTCGCGCTGCTGGGCGCCGGGGTCGGAAGCCATGTCGAGGTCTACCCCATGTATCTGGAACACTCGCCGGGCACCGAATACACCCATGCGGAGAACGGCCCGCTGCAAGTCGCCCTGGAAACCGGCGTTGTAGGGCTGATGTTGGTGGTCGTCGGTATCGGCTATTGCGGGCACTGGTGCGTCGGCGGGCTTCGAGCGGCCGGCTCGCCCCGGATGCTGGCCTGCACGGGTGCAATCGCGGCCGCCATGGCCGTCAGTGTGGTGCATTCGTTTGTCGATTTCGTTTGGTACGTGCCCGGCTGCATGGCCGTGGTGGCGATATTGGCCGGATGCGCGTGCCGGATGTATCAGCTATCGTGGGGACTGTCCCGATTTTCGCGTAGCGAAAATGGGACTGTCCCTCTCCAAACGGTCGTGGTGCCGAAGGTGCTCGCCGTTACTGCCGCCGTGGTGCTCTCTGCAGTCGGAACCTGGATGATCGCAAGCCGCATCGGCCCGACCATGGCGGAACCGAGTTGGGATCGGTATCGGATCATCGAATTGGCGGCCTCGCACGAGCCGGCAGCCGACCGAAGAGAGTCTACCGACGTGACGCACCAAGCCGACGATACGTCGCTAGTGTCGGTCGGTCGCATGATTGCAGCCTTGGAGCAGGTGGTCGCCCGCGACCCGAACCACGCCAGGGCACATCTGCGGCTGGCCGCTGCGTATCTGCGCCGGTTCGATCTGACGCAGCGATATGCCGAAAACGCTATCCCACTCTCACAGATTCGCGACGCGACACTCCGGGCGCGAGCGGCCGCTCGCAACGAGACGGAACGACTTGAGGTAGAGCATTGGCTCGCCGGAACGATCGGCAACGGTCGCGCTCAACTCGTCGCTGCGTTGCAACACACCAGAAAAGGACTTACACTGTGCCCGTTGCAGGGCGAAGGATACCTGTACATCGCCGAGTTGGGTTTTCTCGAAGGACCTTGGAGTGAAACATCCAAAAGTGCGTATCTGAACCAGGCGCTTTGTGTCCGGCCGTTCGACGGCGCCGTGCTGTTCGAGGCGGGCCGCCAGGCATGGCTGGCCGGCAAGGCGACTATGTGGCTCGATTACTGGCAGCGGTCGTTCCGCAGCGCACCGAAGCACCAGCGGCGCCTGATCGAGGCGTTGGCCGGCCGTGTTCCGGTTGCGTTTATCGCCCAAAACTTTTCGATCGACTTGCGTGCGGCGAGGATTTTGCACCAGTGCTGCCAGGACTTGGCGAATTCCAGCCCGGCGGGCAAGGCACAGGCGGCCGAGGCGCGTTGCTATCGTGCCCGGCTTGCACGAGCCGAGGCAAAAACAAAAAACCTCGACGGCGACCAGGCAGTAGATGTCTACTTGGAAGCCGTATGGCTCTACCGCGGGCTGGACGATTGGGAGAACGCTTTGGCATGTGCCCGGGGTGCGCTGGGGAGCAATCCAAACCGTTACGAGGCAAGATACGCGGTGGCGCAATGCCTGGCCAGGCATGAACGATATGCCGAGGCGGCCTCGCACTTGAACTGGTGCCTTGCACGTCGGCCGGACGACGAAAAACTGCGTGCGTTGGCTCGAGATGTCATCAAAAAACGCATAGAGTGCGAAAGTCGAGCACGATGTGCAAATAATACAAATATTGGAACGTTTAGCCGCCGAGCTTGCTCGGCGCGTTGAGAAAAGCTAAAAACACAATGAATCTCAACCACGACAATCCGAACCGATTGCTTTCCGTGTTACGGCAACTCCGCCGCCCGGCGTTGTGCGTGGTGACGTTCCTGGCGACCTTCGCCGCGATCTACTACTTCAGCTTCTGGCTTCGTTTTGAAGGTCCGCTCGGGCCGGTCCAGATGCAGTGGTTCGCCACCACGGTAACTTGGGTCGTGCTTATCAAGCTGATGATCTTCTTCGCATTTCGAGTCGATCAAAGCATTGGGCGGTTCGTTACGTTTTACGACCTTATCGCATTGGTCCAGGCGGCCACGGTCAGCATGTTGTTGACCGTGTTGGTCGATCGGTTCTTCCTTGCCAGGCCGAGTATTCCACGCAGCGTGTTTCTGATGGATTGGGGGGCGACGATTGTGATGGTCGGCGGTATCCGCGCCGTGGTGCGGATCGTCTACGAGCGGAACTGGAAGTCGTTGTTCTCTGTGGCGAACAATGTTCCGGTGCTGATAGTAGGGGCCAACGAGGCCGGCGAGTCGCTGTTGCGTTCGATTCGCCGCAACAAGGAACTAGGGTATCACGTCGTCGGGTTCGTCGGCCGCGACGCGCATCGGGTCGATACCTGCATTGGAGGCGTACCTGTGGTCGGCACGATCGACCGGATATGTCAGCTTGCCGAGCGACACGGTGTGCGTGAGGTGCTGATCGCCGGCGATGAGCTTTCGGGCCGTCAGATTCGCACGCTGGTCGAGGAAACCAGACACTCGGCGGTCAACGTAAAAATACTGCCCAGCTACGAGCAGCTTATTAGCGGCAAAATTGCCGTCCAGCCGCGCGAGGTCTCGATCAACGATCTGTTGCGTCGCGAGCCGGTCCGGCTCGAGATGGAAAACCTCGGCCAATGGATCGACGGCCGGACGCTGCTGGTCACCGGCAGTGCGGGCAGCATCGGTGCGGAAATCTGCCGCCAGTTGCTCTCTTTCTCGCCGAAGCGGCTCGTTATGGTCGACCGCTGCGAGACCGGACAGTTCTTCCTGGCCGGCGAATTGCAACGGCAAGAAGCCGACGCAGCGCTGGACGTTCAAATCGCCGACGTGTTGAACGAGAAACGAATGCGCCAGATACTCGACCGCTGCCGGCCGGATATCATATTCCATGCCGCCGCCTACAAGCACGTTCCGCTGATGGAGGCTTCTCCCGACGAGGCCGTCAGGAACATCGTGTCGGCTACCCGACAACTCGCCGACCTGGCCGTCGAATACGGCGTGGAATCGTTCGTGTTGATCTCCACCGACAAGGCGGTCAACCCGACCAGCGTGATGGGCGCCTGCAAGCGTGTGGCCGAGTTGTACGTCCAGTCTCTTTCCGGATCGTCGGTCTGCCGGTTCGTCACGGTTCGGTTCGGCAACGTGCTGGACTCGGCCGGCAGCGTGGTGCAAGTCTTTCGCCGTCAGATCAATCGCGGCGGGCCGATCACCGTGACCGACTCGCGCATCGAGCGATACTTTATGACTATTCCCGAGGCCGCAAAGCTAGTTATCCAGGCCGGCGCCATCGGCAACGGCGGCGAGATACTCGTGCTCGACATGGGCGAGCCGGTTCGGATCGTCGATCTGGCCGCCGACATGATCCGGCTTTCCGGCATGGAGCCGGGCCGCGACGTCGAGATCGAGTTTACCGGTCTAAGGCCGGGTGAAAAACTCTCCGAGGAACTGTACGTACACGGCGAGACACGTCTGCACACCCGGCATCCCAAAATCACCGTGGCTGCTCACCGCCGCCGCGATCCGGCGGTTGTGGTCCGCTCAATCGAGCGGCTCTTGCAACTCGCCGACGAGCGGCCCGAACAGATCGTCGAGCTGCTGCAGCAGATCGTTCCAGAATACGGCCGCCCGGACGAATCCGACCAGCTTGCCGCCGCGTAGGATATACTCCGCATTTGCGGTTTCTCACACGGTTCCGTGGCATGCCTTCATGTGGCGCAGCCACAGGTAGGCATGAATGAGGTTCTATTGAACGCACATGCTTACCCACGGCTGCGCCGCGTGAAGGCATGCCACACAAAACCGCAGATTATGGCCGCGTGAAGTATATGTAGCCCCTTCCGGCGCGATTCTTTTCCGCTATACTGGCTCATGCCCTGTAAATTCAGCAGTTCCAAATTTTACACAGACCAACGCCCCGGGACTGCGGTCCCGGGAAAAAACGCGTGCTAACCGCCGCACTTTCACCCCCGGACCGCAGTCCGGGGGCGTTTCTACCAACAGTCCAACCAAATTTGAAACTACTGAAAATGACTGGAGACGCCCATGCAAACTATGAAAGCCTTGGTCAAGAAAAAGGCCGAGCCAGGCCTGTGGCTCGAAGAAGTCCCCGTTCCTCAAATCGGCATCAACGACGTGATGATCGAGATTCTGCGGACCGGTATCTGCGGCACCGACGTGCACATCTACAAATGGGACGACTGGTCGCAGAAAACCGTGCCGGTGCCGCTGGTAATCGGACACGAGTTCGTCGGCCGGATCGTCGCGCTGGGCAGCAACGTCAAGGATTTCCAACTCGGCGACATCGTAAGCGGCGAGGGGCACGTGGTCTGCGGGCGATGCCGCAACTGCATGGCCGGCCGGCGGCACCTTTGCATGGATACACACGGCATCGGCGTGAACCGCCAGGGGGCGTTTGCCGAGTATCTTGCACTGCCGATGACCAACGTGTGGCGCCACGAGCCGGGTATTCCGCGTGACGTGCAGTCGATATTCGACCCGCTTGGCAACGCGGTGCACACGGCGTTGTCGTTTCCGGTTTTGGGTGAAGACGTGCTGATTACCGGCGCCGGGCCGATCGGCATTATGGCGGCCGCCGTGGTCCGTCACGCGGGAGCACGCTACGTGGTTATTACCGACGTTAATCCCAACCGCCTTGAACTGGCCAGGAAAATGAAGCCTACGTTGGCGCTGGACGTCCGAACCAGCAGCATTGCAGAAGCGCAGAAGAAGCTGGGGATGACGGAAGGGTTCGACGTGGGGCTGGAAATGTCCGGCAACCCGGAGGCATTCCAAGACATGTTGGCCAACATGTGCCACGGCGGCAAGATCGCCATGCTCGGCATCCAGGGCCGGCAAACGGCCGTCAACTGGGAAACCGTTATCTTCAACATGCTGACGATCAAAGGCATCTACGGCCGCGAGATGTACGAAACCTGGTACAAAATGACCTCGATGATCCAAAGCGGCCTGGACATCGAGCCGGTGATTACACACCGATTCCACTACACGCACTTCGAGCAAGGTTTCGAGGCGATGCTATCGGGCAACTCCGGCAAGGTCGTTCTCACGTGGAGGGAGGAAAGTTAGCAACCATGTTCAACTCGATGAAAGATCACCTGGCCGGCCAACTCCAACAAATCCGCAACGGCGGACTGTTCAAAGGTGAACGCGTTATTACTACCCCGCAACGGGCTAGGATAGGGGTATTGGAACATGAATCCGTGCTGAACCTGTGCGCGAACAACTACCTCGGACTGGCCGACCATCCGGAAATGGTCGCCGCGGCACACGACGCACTGGACCGATGGGGATACGGCCTGGCGTCGGTACGGTTCATCTGCGGAACGCAACAACTCCACAAACAGCTTGAAGAAAAGATCAGCAGTTTCCTCGGTACCGAGGACACGATCCTGTACACGTCCTGCTTCGACGCCAACGGCGGGCTGTTCGAGACGCTGCTGACGGCCGAAGACGCAGTACTGTCCGACGAACTGAACCATGCCAGCATCATCGACGGCGTGCGGCTGTGCAAGGCCCAGCGTTATCGCTACAAGAACAACGACATGGCGGACCTGGAAGCGAAACTCCAAGAAGCCGCCGATGCACGATTTCGCCTGGTCGCCACCGATGGTGTGTTTTCAATGGACGGCATCGTCGCCGACCTGACGGGCATATGCGACCTGGCCGAACGGTACGACGCACTTGTGATGGTCGATGACTCGCACGCTGTCGGCTTTATGGGCACACATGGCCGTGGTACGCCGGAATATCACGGCGTGACCGACCGCGTTGACATCATCACCGGCACGCTGGGCAAGGCCCTGGGCGGGGCCAGCGGCGGTTATACCAGCGGCCGCAAAGAAATTATTGATATGCTCCGCCAGCGCAGCCGCCCGTATCTGTTCTCAAATACCGTGGCCCCGCCGATCGTCGGGGCCTCGATCAAGGCCATAGAGTTGCTGGCGGAATCGACCGAGCTGCGCGATCGTTTGGAGGAGAACACCCGGTACTTCCGCCAGGGCATAACCCAGCGCGGCTTCGACATCACGCCCGGCGAGCACCCCATCGTGCCGATTATGCTTGGCGACGCGGCGCTGGCGTCGAAAATGGCCGACGCGCTGCTGGAACGGGGAATCTACGTGGTCGCATTCTCCTATCCGGTAGTGCCGAAGGGCAAGGCCAGGATTCGCGTACAGGTTTCTGCGGTCCACACCCGCGATGACCTGCGGTTCGCCATGGACGCCTTTTATGCGGTCAAGCAGGAGTTGGGGGTTTGAGGATGGAAGAGAGAGGAGCGAGAAGAGAAGAGTGAGGAGAGCGTGTTTGGAACTACTGAATTTAGGCGAGCCGCGAGGTTTGTTCCCACGCATACTTAGCCATTAGTATCTACACAAGTTTGCTAGCACAAGCGGGGCCGGCACGGACGTCGGCTAGCAT
>DAOWNK010000042.1 GCA_030642635.1 Pirellulales bacterium | reverse complement strand
GTGCCCTGATGAAGGTTCCGGTGCGATGGTTGATTAGGGGCTGTTGTGTTCATGACTTACTTTTAGCGCAAACCCGACATAATGTCCAGTCATCATTCGTGATTTCTGGTGCATGTTAGGGATTTTTTCACAAGCTCTGATAGCTGATTGCTTCCCCATGCCCCTGAAGGAGATATATTTATGGCCAGCGTGCACGAACTGTCGGACGCGAGTTTTCAGACCGAGGTACTGCAATCCTCTGAGCCGGTACTGGTTGACTTTGGGGCGCCCTGGTGCGGTCCCTGCCGGATGGTCGGCCCTGTGATCGAAGAGTTGGCTGCCGAAAACGCCGGATCGATCAAGGTCTTCGAGATGAACATCGACGAAAGTCCCAATACCGCCGCAGGATACGGGATCAGCAGCATACCGACGCTGATGATCTTCAAAGACGGCCAGGTTGTCAAGCAATTCGTCGGTGTTCAGCCGAAAAACCGCCTGCAAGATGCCATTGATGAGGCGACCGGTTGAATCTTGGGTAAAATTGGCAGCAACACAGTGGCACCGGCGTCTCGCCGGTAGAATACAAGTGTAGGCATTGTTATGAGTTCCGTCACACCGGCGGGACGCCGGTGCCACTGATTCTGTCCCTCAATTCAACGGTATTGGTACTAAGCTGTCAACCACACACGGCGCGACCACCGGTCGCGGCTTTATGGTGCACACGTCAACTGCCTATCTTGCCCATTTTCTTGTGTCACTGCTTCGTGTGAATTTGGCCGGCTGAAGTGCCGATTAAGAGGTCTGGGGGATTTTTGCCGATTACGCAAAGAGTTATGTCTAAACACGATACACAACCAATCCGTGAGCCGGCCGACTGCTCGGCTTCTGACCAGTCGACCGCCAATCGTGTCGATGCGGCACATCTGCCCGAACAACAAGCGTCGCCTTCAGACGCCGTGGCCGACGAGCAGACGGCACAGCAACTTCGCCGGCAAGCGTCGCAGTTGGCCTCTAGCCTACGTGCGAGTCAGAAGGAAATCGACCACCGTTGGTCGTATCTGAATGCCCAGACGGCACAATTGGATCGCGACGCCCGGGCGGCCAGGCTTTGGCTGAACGAGCGCACGGTCGAAGTGGATCAGACGCAACGGCTCCATCGGCAGTTGGCCGAAACCAGAAGCGAGGTCCAACGGGAGGGTCGCTTGCAGCGACAGCGGATGGCGGCCCAGCAGCGTCGTGCACAGGCCGAGTTGGAAAAGGAACGCAAGGCCGTCGAGCGTCGTGCCGACCAGGTCGATCGGGACCGTGCAACACTGGAAAAACTCCGTGGCAAGTTGAGCAAAATGCATCACGAGACACTCGAGATACGCCTGGCCACCGAGGAACTTTGGGAGCGGCTCTCCGGCGTCGTACCGCCGGATGTACTGACTCGCTTGTTAGAACGCATCCGGTCCAAGCTCTCGGAGCAATATCGTATTCCGTCTTCTGCTTGAAATAAAAAAAAGGACGAGCTTCAGACTATCCGCCGGCAGATGACCGAGCAGCACAAAAATCTTCTCGATCAAAAACGCCAACTCGAGCAGTGGGCAACCAAAAGGCAAAAACAGATCGACCACCAAACCGCACGCCTGATTGCCCGAGAGGACCAACTCCGCAGCCGTGAAGCCGAACCGGCAGTGTGTTAGCTGAAGGCTGATAGCTGACTGCTGACAACTCACAACCCCGCCGAGTCGCTTTCGCCAAGGCTGTTGCTGCGTTTCTCGACCAGTTTGACGGCCATGGCCGATATCTGCATCCCTGCCTGGAGTTCCTGTGGGGTAAAGTACGAACGACTCGAGCCGTTGGCGTATCGAAGTCGTTTGGCGGCAAGTTGCTGGAAGCTCATGCCGTCGCTGAGATGCCAAGCGGCTACTTGGGCGGCGCGCTGATTGATTCGCCCGGTGCCGAGCATCCGGCAGAGTTCGTGTACTTCCGGCTTATCGGTAAACTCGGCGATGGGTTTAATTTCATACTTGATGGCCGGTCGCGGTTCGCCTTTACCGTGTTCCAGACAAACGGTAGTGACCTTAAAATCACCGATTTTTTCAGGCGGCACGTTGAAGAACCTTCCTCCGCCGCCACCCATGCCGCCTATTCCGCCGCCTATTCCGCCGCCTATTCCGCCGCCTATGCCCTGGGAGCCGCCTCCTCTTCCCCTATTACCGCCGCCGCCGCCGAATTGCGCCAGCACCGGCACACCGGCGAACGCCTCGGGCAGCTTCACGTTCAACGGCCGGTCGGTCTTGTTTTCGATCATCACCCGACATACAGTCGAGTCCTTCGGGATAAGTTTCACGCCGATTACCCCGGAGTCGATGGCAGTGAACATCTCTACCGTCTCATCGTTCGGGTTGTACTGTCCAAGCTTCAGTTTCTTGACTTGGTGATCGGCGGCCAGAACGAACGTGACCGTCAACAGCAACGCAACGGCCATGGCAAGCCGCGACGTCCACAAACTTCGTAAATTAAATCTCATGATCCGAATCCTCCGATGTAATGGTTGCTCATGGTACAGTTGTCACACGTAAACATTCACCTATATACAGGATAATCAGTTTCTGTAGAAAAGCCAAGCAAAAAGCGGGCATCATGGGTTAATTTGGCAAAAATGACACTCTTGGGGGGGTACGGAATTCGGCCACCTATTTAGCCCACCGTGAATACACGGCGGGCAAACGTGGCGAGCGTTTCCCGGCTGCCCCGGGTGTGTTCACCCGGGGCTAAATGCAGGATTTCGTGGAAATCGCTGCAAATTTGGAACCGCTGAAGTGGTTGACAAACTGCGTAGATATTCGGTAGGCTACATGACTTTATGTTTTGCGTAATATCCCGGCAGTTTGCAGCGGTCCTTATGCAACGCCATTTTTAACACATGGGAAAACAGGAGAAAATCGACTCATGGACATTGCAATCTTTTGGGCAATTGCGTTTATCGGCTCCATTACTGCGTTGGTGTTCGCTTACCGGTTCTTTAAGGAGGTAATGGCGGCCGACGAGGGTAGCCGTGAGATGATCGAAATTGCCGAGCACGTACGCACCGGGGCCAATGCGTACTTGTGGCAACAGTACAAAATCGTGTTCCTGTTCTTTGTGATTATCTTCATATTGCTGTCCATACTGGCTTTCTACCTGCACGTTCAGAACGTGATGGTGCCGTTTGCGTTTTTAACCGGCGGATTCTTCTCGGGCCTGGCCGGTTGGTGCGGCATGAAAACAGCCACCTGGGCCAGCAGCCGGACGACCGCCGGGGCGCAGAAATCGCTAAACCAGGGACTACAGGTAGCCTTCCGCTCTGGGGCGGTAATGGGTCTGACCGTGGTGGGCCTCGGGCTGCTGGACATCACGATCTGGTTCGCTGCGCTGTACTGGATATCGCCGATGTTTTTCGGCGTAGAATGGACACTGGTCGAAATTACCGTGACGATGCTTTGTTTCGGCATGGGGGCCAGCAGCCAGGCGCTGTTCGCCCGTGTCGGCGGCGGAATATTCACCAAGGCGGCCGACGTCGGCGCCGACCTGGTCGGCAAGGTCGAGGCCGGTATCCCAGAGGACGACAAACGCAACCCGGCCACCATCGCCGATAACGTCGGAGACAACGTCGGAGACGTAGCCGGCATGGGTGCCGACCTGTACGAGTCGTACTGCGGATCGATCCTGGCCACCGCGGCCTTGGGTGTGGCGGCATTCGCCAGCGGAACGCTTGTGCCGGACGGCATGACCACAATCGAGATGCAGCTTCATGCACTGTTCTTGCCGATGGTGCTGGCCGGTGTGGGAATTGCGCTGTCTATCCTTGGAATCTATATGGTGCGAACCGAGGAGCAAGCCGACCAAAAGACGCTGCTCAAGGCGCTCGCACGTGGTGTGAACGTTTCGAGCGTGCTTATCATCGCGGCCGCGTTCCTGTTCACCTGGATACTGATGCCTGATTTTATTATGATCTCTATGAGTGTGGTGGTGGGCCTGGCCGCCGGGTGGCTGATCGGCAAGTGGACAGAATACTCCACCAGCGACGAGTTCTCTCCGACGAAAAAACTGGCCGACCAGGCGCTGACCGGCCCGGCGACGATCATCATCGGCGGGCTGGCCGACGGGATGAAAAGCGTTTGGTTCCCGGTGATTACCGTCTGCGTGGCCACGCTTTTGGCGTTCGGGTTTGCGGCCAATTGGCAGTTCAACGACGTCAATTTGTTCGCACTAGGGCTATATGGTGTGGGTATTGCCGCGGCTGGGATGCTAAGCACGTTGGGCATTACGCTGGCGACCGACGCCTACGGCCCGATCGCCGACAACGCCGGCGGGAACGCCGAGATGGCCGGACTGGACCCGATAGTACGCCAGCGGACCGACGCACTGGACAGCCTCGGCAATACGACGGCGGCCACCGGCAAGGGTTTTGCAATCGGCTCGGCCGCGCTTACTGCATTGGCCTTGATGGCCGCGTACGTCGAGGAGGTCCGCATGGGCTTCGTCCACTGGGGCCACTCCGCATTGGAGGAGACCGCACCGGGTTGGTATAAACTTAACGACCAGTTTGCCGCTTACGTCTACCTGGAAGATGCCGACGGCAAGTCACAGACCAAGGTGGCCGGATACCTTGCAATGCCCCGCGACATTCGCCACAAGGACGTTAAAAACGCCTGGGAATCGTTGGATACCGGCAACGGGCCGGTCGAGGCAATCGTCGAGGATAGTGACGGGAAAATTAAAAATGTTTTAATTGCAGGCGACGAGACCGGGGCAACGCTCGTTACCACCGGCGCCGCGCTCGTCTCGGTGGAAAGCGCTACGATGCTCGACTGGATGGACTACTACAGTTGCAACCTGATGAACCCGAAGGTGCTCGTCGGTGTGTTCTTGGGCGCAATGGCCACATTTGTCTTCTGCGCGATGACGATGAAGGCGGTCGGCCGAGCGGCGTTCGGCATGGTCGAAGAAGTACGTCGCCAGTTCCGCGAAAAGCCGGGCATTATGGCGGGAACCGATGTGCCCGACTACGCCACACCGGTTGCCATCAGCACCAAGGCGGCTCAACGAGAGATGATCCTGCCGTCAATACTCGGGTTGATGACTCCCGTGGCCGTCGGCATGGTTTTGGGAGTGGCCGGCGTGATAGGCCTGCTGGTTGGTGCGCTGACGTGCGGGTTCTGCATGGCCGTGTTCATGGCCAACGCCGGCGGTTCGTGGGACAATGCCAAAAAATACATCGAGGCCGGTGCACACGGCGGCAAGGGAACCGACGCACACAAGGCGGCGGTGGTCGGCGATACCGTCGGCGACCCGTTCAAAGATACCAGCGGCCCGAGCCTGAACATCCTCATCAAGCTGATGAGCATGGTCAGCGTGGTTGCGGCCGGGCTGATCGTCCGCTACAGCCTTACCGCATTGGGGTTATTTTAGTCTGCCGCCTTAGCCTGCCGCTTGCGGCTTAGCAGGAGGACAATAGGTGAAACAAAGCAGCGTCCGCCTTATCGGCGCCCTGGAGCGTGCACTTGCGGCCGCCAGAGTTGCCGAAGAGAACCGCGGTCGTGACATCGTAGTGCTCGACATGCGCGAGTTGACCACCATGTTCGACTACTTCGTGCTGGCCAGCGGCGCCAGCCGGCGACAATTGCACGCCATGAGCGAGGAGATCGACCATGCACTGGAGGAAGGGCTGGGCGATCGTCGGCTGGGGATCGAAGGATACGACGAAAGCCGCTGGATACTGCTGGACTACGGCGACGTGGTCATCCACCTGTTCGAGCCGGAAATGCGGGCGTATTACGCCATCGAGCAACTTTGGGGTCATGCGAAAAGAATACCAATTTAACCGTCGAAAATGACCTTGCAAAATTCATTCGATCCATATAGCCGATGGCTCGGTCTGCCGGTCGGTCCACGGCCGCCGAACCACTATACACTGTTGGGCATCGACCGCCTTGAGAGCGATTCTGCTGTCATCGTCCATGCGGCCGACGTACAGATGGCCAAGGTTCGGAAGATTCGCCCCGGGGAGCATATCCGTGATTGGAGACGGTTGCTCGACCGGATCGACGCGGCGAAGGCCCGCCTGTTGGACCCGGCAAGCAAAACGACTTATGACGTTGACCTACGGGCGGAACCGACTTCTGCCGCGTCGGCGATGAAGATAGCACCGCCGCCGCCGATCTTGTCAACTCCAACACAGACACCGACCGTGCTTCAGGAGTCGGACAGCACGGCATGGAGTGAACAGGTGCGGCCGACGGTCACGATAACAGCGTCAAAGCCGATTAGAAAAACGCCCTATGCCTCGGCACTCAGTTCGTTGTACTGGTTCCTCCTCGGCAGCGTGTTAACTGCCGTGGTGATGTTGTTTGTCATGTGTGACCGGTCGGCGGAACCGGAACCGGTTGTCGTCGACGAACCGAAACAGCCGAGTGTCGTACCCGCACCGTCGATGTTGCCGCCGGCGCCCCACCCACCGCCGCGAGTCGTGCCCGAACTGCCGAAACCACCCGCCGAACCGCCGCAAGTGAAACCGGAACCACCGCAAGTGAAACCGGAACCACTGAAACCGGAATCGCCGAAATTACCCGTCGAACCACTGCGAGTCGAGCCGGTGCAGCCGCCTGCTGAACCGCAAATTGACGCTAAGAGGCAAGAAGTGTTCGATCAGGCCGTCTCGGACGCACGTCATGCGATGACCCGGCGCAATCTCTCCGGAGCGGAAGATTATTTGCAAACTGCTGCTGAAAACACCCAAACCGTTGACGATGACAATCAGCTTAACCGATTGGAAACCATGCTGCACAATCTCCGCGAGTTTTGGACCGGGATTCGCGAAGGTGTGGCGAAGCTGGAAGCCGCCGGCGAGTTACCCATCGGAAACACACGCATCGCAATAGTTGAGGCCACACGAGATCGCCTGACCTTCCGCGCAGCCGGTCAAAACCATCGCTACCAAATCGAGCAGCTTCCAACCGTCGTCGTTCTGGCAATAGCCGATAATTGTTTCAAAAAGGGTGTGCCGTCGACACAGGTGCTCATCGGTACGTTTTTGGCGGTCGATCCGGACGGCAACCGGCAGCGTGCCCGACTGCTCTGGAATGCTGCTATCAAACAAGGCATTGACATCGAAAACTTGCTGCCGGAGTTGGATGTTCAGTAACTCATATTCCAACTACCGCAACTGAGCACCGTGTTCCTTCCGGCACGCTGCAACAATCTGCTCGCGTAACCGGTCGGCCTGTTGGTTGGTCATTGTGCCGTCGGTGGAACGCAGTATGATGGTCATCAGCAGGCTCTTCTTCTCCACGCCGAATCGGTCGGCGTCGCGATACGTGTCGCGATACTGAATATCCTCGAAAAGCTCGCCGCAGTTCGCCCGCACAGTGGCAGCCACGTCGGACCAGCGGATCGACTCGTCCACCAGCAGGTTCAGGTCGCGTGTGACCGCCGGATAAGGCGGTTGAGAGACATGCCGTGAGATCAGCCTTGCAGCGGCGACCAGCAGCGACATCTTTATCTCGGCCACTGTCGTCGGTGTGCGCAAACCGAATTGTTCTAAACTATCGTCGCGCAGCCGGCCGACGTAACCGAGCAACTCGCCGCCAAGTTCAAATCGGCACGATTCGGTCGGATCGAGCAAATCGAGCAGGGCATGGTCGGTTTTCAGTTCCACGGCAGGCCGCAGCGATGCAACAATCGCCTCGATAACGCCCTTAACTTGCAGGTAGTCGCGGCCGCTGGTTACGCCCAGCATGTACTCCTCTTGCGGCAGCTTATCGCCCTGCGGCAGGTAGACCTTGGCCAGCTCGAATAGCTCGATCTGCAGATTGGCCAGCGACTCGTTGGTCCGACGCGCCGCCAGCAGGCTGGACACCAGGCTCGTGCGCAGCCGATCGGCGCCGCGAAGCACCGGCGTTAGGCTCCGCAGCGGCTCGGCGTCGGTCCATGGGCTGAATGCGTCGGCCGCCTGCTGATCGACCACGCTGTAGGTCATCGCCTCGTCGAATCCACATGCGATCAGCACGGCGTGGACTTTCTCAGCCACACGGTCTTCCAGCCGCCGTGTAGAGGCGACCATCCGCACGCCGACGTCCTCGGGAATCTTCTCGTAGCCGTGTATCCGTGCGACTTCTTCGATCAGGTCGATTTCGCGTGTCAAGTCGCGCCGCCAACTCGGCGGAATTACAGTAATCCCCTCTCCCTCCGGGAGAGGGCTAGGGTGAGGGGACTCCACATTACCCAACTTAGTAAGTATCTCACGCACTCGATCCTGCTCGACTTCAATGCCCAGCACCCGCTTTATTTGCGCAAGTCTCAGCACGATCGGCTCGCGGCCGGGTGCAGATTCGCCTACATCGACAACGCCGCCGGCCAACTCGCCACCGGCCAGCTCAAGGATCAACTCGCAGCACCGCCGGCTCGCCCAGTCGATACCCTCGGGATCGACACGCCGCTCGAACCGGTACGACGAATCACTGTGCAGCCCCAGCGCCCGGGCGGTATTGCGGATCGAGAGCGGGTCGAACTCGGCGGCCTCGATTAGCACATCGGTCGTGGCGGGTGAAATCTCGGTCTTCGCACCGCCCATTACCCCGCCGATAGCCACCGGCTGCCGGGAGTCGCAGATCATGCACATATCCTGGCCGAGTTCGTAGGTCTTGTGATCGATTGCCTCGATGGTCTCGTTCGGTTTCGGCCGGCGGACGATGATCTCGGAGCCGGTCAGACGGCCGAAGTCGAACGTGTGCAGCGGCTGGCCGCACTCCATCAGCACGTAGTTCGATATGTCTACGATATTGTTGATCGGCGTGATGCCGACGGTTTCCAGCCTTTCAGCCAGCCACTTGGGACTCGGGCCAATCTTCACACCACGGATTACCCGGGCTGTGTAACGCAGACACAACTCGGGGCAGTCGATCCGCACTTTGACTAACTCATCGACCGGTGTATTGCCTTCGAGCGGCTCGGCGGCTGGAATCTTCAGTTCCGAATCCCACAGCACCGCCACCTCGCGGGCAACGCCGATGTGCCCAAGACAGTCCGGCCGGTTGCTGGTTACCTCCAGGTCGATCGCCACGTCGTCGCCGAACTGTTCGGTGCCCTCGTGGTTCAGGCCGGACATCATCAGCCGCCGCTCCAACTCGGCAGTGGTCATGCCCAGCGGTACGTATTGTTTCAGCCAGTTCCAGGAGACGAGCATGGCCAGGGGTCAGGGGTTGAGGATTGGAGAATTAGGACAGAATAACGGATTTCCAGTGGTTGACAAGTGGCCGATCACCAACGGATGATTCCGCCACTACTTCTGCGAACCAACTTCGGAAACGATTCGGCGCACCTCGTCGCCGGTCAGGTCAAATAGGTGGTGTACGCGGTCGTTCAATTCGCATCGGCTGTCTTCGATCTCGCGCAGGATCGACGCGAGGCTTCCGCTCTGTTCGGTCAGATAACCATCCCATTGCGCCCGCTGGGCCGGCGCGAACTTGCGCTTGGCGAACTTCTCGACTTCGCCGAGCAACTCGGCGGCGGACAGCAATTCCATCCGTTCGAGCTTCCGCGGCACCGAGACCAGTTCCGGCGCCGTGGGGAACAACGAGGCGGGCGCCAGGTCGACCACCAGCCGCCGGCAGACGCCTCGCCGCAATTCCGCTTCCTGCCGGCACAGGTCGGCCAGCTTCTGTGCGAGATTCGCCACTCGCTTCGTGCTCCGCGTTTTCGGTATCGGCAGCGGCGCGATGAATTGCTTGTTGGCTTCGAAATACCCGCGGTCCTTGGGTTTGGCCGTATGGCGAAGCACGAAATCCAGGGCGCTGCAATTCAGCATGGCCAGAAGGAACCACAGATCATATTGTCCCTGCTGCTTTTCAAGCACTCCGTTTACGCGGACATTGTTAAAATAGAGGGCAGCTTCGTGATCAATAAATGCGATGAGGTGGCTGACCGTCTCGGGGACTCCGATCTTCCGCAGCCGCTGCTTGTCAATGTTTTGATGGCGGCCGAAGCGGTACCATTGGTCGTCGTCGAATTTGCTGTGCTCGCGCCGGCGCAGCGTTTTTTCGTTTTCCCGCAGGTACTGCCAGCAGCGCCGAAACCGCTTCATCTCCTTCGGCGTGTAAAGGCGGCATTGCTCCTCAGTCACAAGGTACGGGAAAAGCAGGTGCTTGTCGGTCGGCGGCGTGCCGAAGGGGATAGCGTCCTCGCCGGAGACGAGCGGCTTCATCACCTCGTCTTCGATTTCCACGTCGCCTTTGAGAGCCTTGGAGTAATAGCGGCCCGGGCCTAGCTTGATGAGGTGATAAATGGCGTCGGCGCTGGTAATTAACCCCTGGAATATCTGACCGGACGCCTCTGCCAACGTGACGCTCCGCTGGTGCATCTTGTCGATGAGTTTCCGATCCGCCTCGCCCAGCAACGCCCATGGCCCTTGGCCCAAGCCGGCGTATCGGACGGGCCGGAAATCCAGCTTCGTCAAATCACCAGTGGGGGTGTCGGCTGCGTCGATAGCCTTTTGCGGCCGGCCGGAAAAGAACTGAAGGGCAGTGTAGGTGGTCGCATCGTCGAACACCTGGTGGCTCTTGAAATCGACGAACCGTTCGAGCGACTGCTTCTCGGCCAATAATTCCCTCAATCCGCGGCCGTATTCGTTGTACAGCCAGATGTTCGGCGCAATAAAGCCCATCCGCCCGTCCGGCTTGAGTAGTTCGAGCCCGCGTTCGATGAACGGCAGGTACATATCGAAATTGCCGGTCCGTGCGGAGCGGTATCGCTCGACGAGGAACGCGGCGGCTCGCGGCTCGCGGCGGCGGAAGTTCTGGAGCTTGATATATGGTGGATTGCTGATGACACAATCGAACTTGCCCTCGGCGAACACCGTCGGAAACTCGTCTTGCCAGCCAAACGCCCGCGGATCGACTTGCGGATCGTCGACCAGGCTATTGCCGCAGCCGATGTTCTTCGACAGGTCGGCCAACGTCCGCCCGCGTTCCGCGGTCCGGATCCACAGCGCAAGCCGCGTGATTTGAACCCCCTCTTCCAGCAGATCGACGCCGAAGAGGTTTTCGTGGAGGATGGTGTCCTTGACTTTCTGCGCCGACCAGCCCTTGAGTTTCACGCCGCGCGAGTGTAGGTCGTCGAGGATGTCGCCATAGACGGCTTCGAGGTATTCCAGTGCTTGGATAAGAAAGGCCCCGCTTCCGCAGGCGGGATCGCAGACGCGGAAGGTGGCCAGCGCCGCCAGCCGCGCCTGCTGGTATTGCGACCAACGTTCCAGTTCTGCCTTTTCAGGCTCGACGGCGGGATCAACGCCGTGCTCGGCAGCCACCGCGGCAAATCGATCCTGCAGACACGGATCGAGCGTGTGCTCGACGATGTAGCGCGTGATGTGCCGAGGCGTGTAGTATACTCCGGTCCGCTTTCGTTTTCCCGAAACCTTCTTCTTCGGTGGCGCGAGCGACGTTTCGGGATCGGCGCGGACGTTCTCCAGGTCGGAAATCGATTGTTCGAACAGGTGGCCGAGGACGTCGACGTTGACTTCGTCCTGGAACTGATACCCGCCGATTTCCCGAAAGAAGTTCGTCCAGTCGTCGTCCAACTCCAAGTTGTCAACTTCATCGTCGTGCTTGAACAGCCCGCCGTTGTACGCACTGACGCCGTATTTCTCGTTCCCCTTGTCGATGCTGCGGAACAACTCCTGGAACCTCTGCCAACGCGGATTGGTGGCCAGCGAGAAAGCGCCGATGTCGCGCCACGCAGTATCGATCGAGTTGGGAGGAAGCAGGCCTCGATCTTCGCAGAACGCGATGAAGATGATGCGATCCAACAGGATCTGCGCGATGTGGATCGCCGCGTCGATGGTCTTGTTGTGGGGTGGCTGACGCAGATGGCGAATCAGCGCAATCCGCTGGTCTTGATAACAGCGGTACAGTTCTCGGCCGACTTCTCGCTGGCGCTCGTCGGTCTTCTGCAGGAGGACTTCGGCCCGCGGACGCTGGCCCAAGAGTCCCGGGAGCAGCCCCCCTTGGGCAAACAGGCAATAGAACGCCCAAAACCGCTTCTCGTCGCGCAGCTCCTGAAGGGTGAAGTGTTCGAATGTGCGCGGCGTCTTGTCCCGGTGGTACAGCCGAAAGCTCACGTAGTTGCAGACAATCCCCCACGGGCATTCCGGCACCACGTTCAAGTAATCCCAGCATTGCTGAACCGCCGTGCGGCCCCGGGAGCGATCTGCGTCGATATTGACGGTGGGCCCCTTCAACTCCATGAGGACAACCGGCGGCCCTTTCGTCTGAGCGTCGAACAGCCCGATCGCAGCGTCCGCCTCACCGCCCGGCACCGCGTATTTCGGCCAGATGTTCCATTGCGGCTCGTTTTTGGAAAAGAGCGTATAGCCAAGTGCTTTGGAGAATACGTCCGTCAAAAACTCCCCTTCCAGGGTCGTTTCCTTCATTCGGCGGAGCTTGCCGCTATCCTCCAAATCCGCCCACCTGACGAGGATCTCATGGGCTTCTTCCTGCTGCTGATCCCGCAGCCGACGATCCTCTGCGGCCGGTTTGAGGAATTTCGGCAGAATCAGCCGGTCGCGAGGTCCGCCGTTGCCGTACCGGGCCCCGTCGAGTTCGGAAAACAGTTTCTGCTGCCGGGCAGTCACAATGCGTTACCCCTGTTTTGCGCTTTCTGACAAACTGGATACTATTGATGGCTGCATTTTCTACCAAATCTATGTTCCATGACCAAAGGGCATCCGGCGCGTTGTCGTGCCGTCACAGTGCTAGAATTGATGCAAAAACCTAACGTCGTTCTTATAAAACTCGCGTATATCGGTAATTCCGTGTCGCTGGGCACACATCCGCTCAATACCCAGCCCGAAGGCGAAGCCGGTGAACTGATCGGGATCGTAGCCGACCGTGCGCAGCACGTTCGGGTCGACCATGCCCGCCCCGCCCATCTCGACCCAGCCGCCGTGCCAACTCATGTCTATCTCGACGCTCGGCTCAGTGAATGGGAAGAACGACGGCCGGAAACGAATGTGCACGTCGTCCTCGAAGTAACTCGTGCCGAACAGCCGCAGCACGCTCTTCAGGTCGGCCATGGTAACGTGCCGGTCGATAAGCAGCCCTTCGATCTGGTGAAACATCGGCACGTGTGTGGCGTCCGGGGTGTCGGGCCGGTATACGCGGCCCAGCGAGATGATCCGCACCGGCGGGCTGGTTTGCTCCATCACGCGAATCTGCACGGTCGAGGTCTGGCTTCGCAGCAGCCAACCTGCTTGCGGCTTCGCAGTTGTTGTTTTTTGAGCAGTAGCCAGATAAAAATTATCCAGCGGGTCGCGTGCCGGGTGCTCGGCCGGTATATTCAGCGCATCGAAGTTGTGCCAATGGTCCTCCACCTCGGGTCCTTCGGTCACGGTGAACCCCAGCCGGCCCATGATGTCGGTGATTTCGGTGATCGTCTGCGTGATCGGGTGCAGGTGGCCCAGGGGTGGGCTGATGCCGGGGATGGTAGGATCGTGTCGTGCAACCTCTTGCTGGATATGCAGATTGTCTTCTGCTTTAGCAAATTTGATGCGAGCAAAACCCTCTTCGATCTGCCGCTTCACCTCGTTGAACCGCTTGCCTGCGACCGGTTTATCGGCCTTGTCGATCTTGCCAAGCCCCTTTTGCACGGCCTTCAGCCGGCCGCTTTTCGCGCCGAGAAACTGAATTCTTACGGCCTCCAGCGCATCGGCGTCGGCTGCCGACTCGTAGGCGGCCATGGCAGCTTTTGCCAGTTCATCGAGTTCGGCGAGGAATTCAGAAAGTGGCATGGATAAAAATATCTACGCAAAAGTAGGGTGCGTGAAACGCACCAACGACGGCATATTGTGGTGCGTTGCACGCACCCTACGCAGACGCCGCCGGCAGCGACTCTTTTGCGATCTCGACGAGCTGGTCGAACGCCTCCGGATCGCTCACGGCCATTTCCGCCATCATCTTGCGGTCCAGGGCGATGTTGGCCTTGTCCAGGGCGTGGATAAATTCGCTGTAGCGCAGCCCTCGCTGTCGCACGGCGGCGTTGATTCTGATGATCCACAGCCGGCGGAAATCGCGTTTTCGCACCCGGCGGTCGCGATAGGCGTAGGCCCCGGCGCGAACGATGGATTCCTTGACGGTTCGCAGCAGGTTTCCTCGTCCGCCGCGATATCCCTTTGCTTTTTTGAAGAGGCGTTTTTTTGCCCGATTTCGGGCGGCGCCCTTGGTGGTTCTCATAATGGTCCTTTTCTGTAGCGGACCAAGGCCCTCCCGATTGTAGCGGGAGCGTTGTACAGCCCGGCCCGTCGGTCGGTTACGTGGCTCCTCAGTAGCTGTTTCCGGCGAGCGCCTGGCGGATTCGCTTGGCCTCGAGTTGATCTACCGAGGCGGTGCCGCGTAAGTTTCGCTTGCGTTTATGGCTCATTCTGGCGGCCAGGTGGCTGGTGCCGCTTTGGCGATGAACGGCCTTCCCCTTGCCGGTCAGACGGAAACGTTTTTTGGTTCCTTTGTGGGTTTTTTGTTTTGGCATGATTCTTCTATGAAATAATCTGAGTTTAACGAATCAATTATTATAGACACATACAATAGTCCTTGGAAGGGTGGATTTACAGAAAAGAGCAAATTGTTTATGGTAAGACTTTGTAAAAATATGGCGCGAACTGTAGCGAGTCGCGGGGCTTGTCCCTGCGCTGTGGTTTACGCCGGGATAAACCCGGCGGCTCGCTGCTTAGCTGACAACCCCCTAGCCGAGGGGTGGCTGCGTCGTGTGATATCAATACCATTTTGCAAGAAAAAGGTGTAATCGTGACTGCGAAACTATCGGTTTTCGTCCCGTTTGCTGTGATCTGCAGCGCTGTTTTATCCGGCTGCCGGCCGTCTGAGTCGGGTTCGGCGCCGCCGCCGCCGAAGGTTACGGTTGCCAAACCTGTTCAGACGGACGTGGTCGATTACGCGGAATTCACCGGCAAGACCAAGGCCATAGAATTTGTGGAGATTCGCGCCCGAGTACGTGGTTTTCTGCAGAGCGTGGACTTTACGGACGGCTCGATGGTCGAAAAGGGCGACCTGCTGTTTGCCATCGAGCGGGAGCCGTTTCAGGCCAGGCTCGATGCCGCCAAGGCCAAGTTCAAGCAAACCGAAGCCAAGCTGAAATTGACCGAGGCGAACCTCGCTCGCGCCGAGAAACTGGTCACCAACCGGACCATCAGCCGTGAAGAGTATCAGACCAACGTGGCCCATCGCGAGGCCGCCGCCGCCGAACTGCTGGAAAATCGGGCCGATATCGAGCAGGCGATAATCGATCTGAACTACACGGTGATCCAAAGCCCGATATCAGGTCGTGTAAGCCGGCGGCTGGTCGACCCGGGCAATCTGGTCGGGGCAGGGGAGAACACGCTGCTGACGACGATCGTCAAGATGGACCCAATGTACGTCTACTTCGACGTCAGTGAACGGGTAGTGCTCAATCTGCTTCAGTGGCAGCGGGAAAATCCGGACGGCAAAGACGAGAATGAACAGTGGAAGGTGTACGTCGGCCTTGAAAACGAAGACGGTTATCCGCACGAAGGCAAGATCGACTTTATCGACAACCGTGTCGATCCGACCACCGGCACTGCATTGGTCCGAGGTGTGTTTCCGAACAAGGACGGGTTCCTGTACCCTGGGCTGTTCGTTCGGGTTCGTGTTCCCCAGGAGATACAAAAGGACGCACTTTTGGTAAGTGAACGGGCGATCTGCACCGATCTGGGCGGCAAGTACGTGTTGGTTGTCGGCAAGGACAACATCGTCCAGCAGCAGCCCGTAGAACTGGGTACGCTGGTCGACGGTAAGAGGGTAATCCGCAAAGGGCTTTCTCCGAACGAGAGCTACATTATAAACGGCTTGCAGCGTGCCCGGCCCGGACTGCCTGTGGAGCCAGGGGCTGGGGGCTAGGGGCTGGGGGCTGGGGGCGATACCGTTGCATTAAGTGGTAAAATATCAAGGAAAACACAGTGCCGCCGGCGTCCTTCCGGTGGTGCACAAGTAGATATGTATTACTTCGAGTCACATC
>DAOWNK010000296.1 GCA_030642635.1 Pirellulales bacterium | reverse complement strand
GGGTTGCACGGGGTTGTTTCTCGGCTGGCAGGCGGTGCTTGTGCTGAGCCTTGTAAGCGCGGCGATGCAGCTTTGCGTGATGCTGTTGGGCCGACGATGGCCGCTTGTCAAACGCATTCCGCCGGCCGCATGGCTCGCCGCCGCCACGCTGTTGTGGATCATCGCCTGGGCGCCACTTGTGCAAGGGTGGCATAGCGGGTAGGAATGTGTAAAAGTTTCTGTTGTGGAAAGTGGCTGGCGATGGGTGCCATGCCCACGCTCGCCGTGGGCATGTAGCGTTTTTTCGGCGTTTCCGAACATGCCCACGGCGAGCGTGGGCATGGCACCCAACTTTCTGCAACAGAACTAATAAGGGGAAAGGGAAAAATGGGAATTGAAAAAGAAAACCTGAAGAAGATACTCGGCTCACCCAGCTACCGCGTGGCCTATAAGGACGTCGATTTTCTTACCAGTCCGCCGTTGCGGCCGACGCGGATGGAGTTGGAGCTGCTCAAGCCGGAGTTGGCCTTCCAGGAGCAGAACGTCCGTTCGACGGTCGTGGTCTTCGGCGGCACACGGATTCCCGAGCCTGCCGTGGCGGAAAAGAAACTACAACGCGCACGCGAACGCCTGGCCGAGACGCCGGATGACGTGCGTCGGCGTCGCGCGGCCGGCAAGGCGGAGCGGATCGCGGCAAAGTCGCGCTACTATAACCTTGCCCGGGAATTTGCCGGACTGGTCTCATCGGCTTCGCAAGAGGACGGGCAGCGCGATTACGTTGTGGTGACCGGCGGCGGGCCGGGGATTATGGAGGCGGCCAATCGCGGTGCGTACGAGTGCGGCGGCAAGTCGATCGGATTGAACATCCGGCTGCCGCGCGAGCAGCAGCCCAACCCGTACATCACACCGGAGCTGTGCTTCCAGTTCCACTACTTTGCAATGCGGAAGTTTCACTTCATACTGCGTGCGAAGGCGTTGGTCGTGTTTCCCGGCGGGTACGGCACGCTCGACGAACTGTTCGACGCACTGACGCTACGCCAGACCGGCCGGATGCAACACATTCCGATTATCATGTTCGGCCGCGAGTATTGGCAAAAAGTGATCAACTTTCAGCACCTGGCCGACGAGGGCACGATCGACGACGAAGACCTCGACCTGTTCCGCTTCGCCGAGACGGCGGAGGAGGCGTGGCAGGTAATCCGCCGGTATCATGGGGAGTAGGGGTTGGCAGTAGATGTAGGGTGCGTGAAACGCACCTTAAGCCGATGTTTTGTGGTGCGTTTCACGCACCCTACCTAGCTGGCCCCTGACCATTGCAACGATAATCAACCCCTTGCGGTCGGCGAAGTCGACCAGTTCCCGTCGGTCGAGCACGATGGTCCGATCCGCCTCGACGGCCAGCACTCGCCCGCCGGCCTCGACCATGGTTTTGAGCGTTTTCATGCCGACAGTGGGCACGTCGAACCGCATGTCTTGCTGTGGCTTGGCGGTTTTCACCACGGTGAATCCGCCGGAGGGGCACAGTGTGCCGGCCCGCCGGATGCACTGGTCGGTGCCCTCGATGGCCTCAAGCGCCAACACGGCCTGATTCTTCACCGCCACGCTTTGCCCGACGTCGAGCCGGCCGAGTTCCTTGGCGATTCGCCAGCCGAACTCGATGTCCTTTAGTTGGTTTTCCGACGGTTTGCGTCGTGTGAGTCGGCCCTGCCCGACGAGCAACTCCGGTGCGTAATCGGTTGCCGGGCCGAAGTGGATTCCCTCGGAGGCGAACTCGTCTACGACTGCGTTCAACAGCGTGTCGTCCTTGCAGTCTTTGCGGCGCGTCCAGAAATGCGGGATGAACATGCGAATGGTTCTCAGGTCTGGCAAGTGCCGCAGCCAACCGCCGCGTCGGAACAATCGCACCTTGAATATCTTGCCGGCCGTGGTCGCCTCGGTAATGCCATGTCGCTTGAAGTATCGGATTGCCCGACCGCACCGGGCCATCCCAATCCAGCGGAAATTATCGCACACCTCGGCCAGCCGCGGGTCGGCATGGCCTATCACTCCCAGACAGCAGGTGTAGAGGCCCCGGCTTCGCATCGCACGTGCGACGACCAGCGGATAGTCGCCCCAGCCGGCGATCAGCCCGACGCGACGCGGCCGGTGGGCATGAGCAGGATCGACGCGGGTTGTTTTGAGTGTCGGGTTTTCCACGGAGGTTTTGACCATCGCCCATAAAGCCGCAACCGGTGGTCGCGCATCACATTGCGAAGCCGCAAGCGGCATTGGCGCGACCACCGGTCGCGGCTTTGTGTTACGCCACGCGGCGGGTCGATTGCGTCTGCGAATCTTCGACCAGTGCGTCGACTACGTGCTGAAGTTTTTTCATTTGGCGTCTCATCTCGGGCAGTTTACTCCACGCGGCCTGTTTGATTTTCTGTTCGCGTGCCGGGGTGGCTGGTATGCCGATCATTAGGATGTCGTCCGGCACGTCGTTTGTGATGCCGGACATGGCGCCCAGCACCGCCCGATCGCCGATGTGTACGTGGTCTCGCACTCCCACCTGGCCGGCCATCACTACGTAGTCGCCGGTGGTCGTGCTGCCGGCGATTCCCACCTGCGAGCAGAGCATGTTGTGTCGTCCGATTCGGCAGTTGTGTGCGATCATTACAAGGTCGTCGATTTTGGTTCCTTCGCCGATTTTGGTCGGTCCGTAGGTGCCGCGATCTATCGTGGTGCCGGCGCCGACCTCGACGTCCGCACCCAACTCGACGTGGCCGAGCTGCGCCGAAAGCTCGTGGCGGCCGTCGACCAGCTCGTATCCGAACCCGTATGCCCCGAGCACCGCCCCGGCGTGGATAACGCATCGCGGCCCGACCACCGTATCTTCGTACAACACCGCGTTTGGAAAGATGGTTGCGTCCCGTCCGATCCGCGAGCCGGCCATGATGCGCACGCCCGAGTGGATCGTCGAGCCGGCGCCGACGGCCACGTCGTCGCCGATGGTGGCCAGCGGATGAACGTCCACGTCGGCCGCCAGCCGTGCGGTTGGGCTGACGACCGCCGCCGGACTGATGCCGATACGCCGGTTCTCTCGCTTCGGATGGAAATGCAGAATAATCGCCGCAAACGCACGATGCACGTCGTCTACTTGAATACCGGGCAGCAACTCCGGCTCGACCGATCTGGGCACGATTACCGCCGATGCCCGGCAGTCGGTCAGGTTGTTGTTCTTCGGATCACCGTCGATCAGCGTAATCTCGCCCATCTTGGCCTCGCCGAGCGAGGCGGCGTCGTAGATCACCAACTCGCCGTCGCCCAGCAACGTTCCATCGACCAGGGCGGCAAGCTCTGCAAGAGTCGCGTGCATGATTCGGAGTCCTTTCCGCATATATGGCCTGATTTTGACACCCCCCAAACGTGCCGTCCATGGCTCGAAGGCGACACACTCTACTGCAATCGGCACCGCCGGACAATAGCAGTCGCGCGGGCGGGTATGCGGTAGGTAGTAGGCGGTAGGCGGTAGGCGGTAGGTGGTAGGCGGGATGACAAAGTGGTCAGAACTATTTTCGTCCGATAAATAGTTCTGACCCAATCCTGTTCGGCACATTAGTTGCTGTGGCGATTAGCGAGTCTTGTTCTAGTTGAAATCAGAGGCGGGGGAATGATAGCCAGTGAGAAAGCTGGGTCCAGTGATACGGTCGCGTGGATAAACACTTGCGCATTGGCGC
>DAOWNK010000257.1 GCA_030642635.1 Pirellulales bacterium | reverse complement strand
GGCCCGGTGCCTGAAGAGAAACGGCCGCTTGACGCTGCATTCTTCGAGCGGCCGGAGCGGCTGCTGGACGAAGACCGCGACGTGCTGGAACAGATAAAGGAAGTTGCCGACTCCTTGGCGGCCGAGTGCAACCGTGTGCTCGTGCTCGGGATCGGCGGGTCGTACATGGGCGCTCGGGCGCTGTTCGAGGCGTGCTGCCATCCGTATCACAACGAGTTAAGCCATGCCGACCGTAACGGCAGGCCGAGGATTTACTTCGAGGGAAACAACGTCGATAGTGATTCTGTCCGCGGGCTGCTCGACCTGTTGGCCGACGAGGACGATTGGGGGATCATAGTTATCAGCAAAAGTGGCGGCACACTGGAGACGGCCGCTGCGTTTCGCATCTTCCTGGACGCGCTGCAAAAGTCGTGCGGCGGCGATATGGAAAAACTCCGCCGGCGCGTAGTACCGGTCACCGGAGATACCGGCCGGCTACGCGACCTGGCCAAAGCAATCGGCTGCCCGGACATTTTTACAATCCACAACGGCGTCGGCGGGCGGTTCTCTATCTTCTCGGCCGTCGGGTTGCTGCCGGCCGCGGTGATGGGGCTTGACGTGGTCAAGCTGCTCGAGGGTGCGGCGGCCATGAACGAGCGATTTCGCGCCGCGCCGCCGCTTAACAATCCCGTGCTCGACTACGCCGGCTTATCGCGGTTGATGGAAACCCGACGCGGCGCTACCATCCGCGTACTTTCTACCTGGGGGAAACGCCTGGAGTCGGTCGGGCTGTGGTACGATCAGTTGCTGGCCGAAAGCCTCGGCAAACACGGCCAAGGCGCCACGCCGATTACTGTGGTCAACACGCGCGACCTGCACTCCCGAGGACAGCAACATCAGGAGGGACGCCGCGACAAGTTGATTACCAACCTGGTAGTGGACAAACCGGACCGCGAGCCGTTGGCGATCAAGAAATCAAAGCTCAACCAGGACAACCTGAACGAGTTGGCCGGCAAGACGTTCAGCGACATTCTAAATGCGGCATTTGCCGGTACGAACCAGGCATACGCCGAGGCGCATCGCACCACGGCCACGATCCGCCTGCCGGTGCTCGACGAGGCATCGTTGGGCCAACTGTTCCAGATGCTCATGCTGGCCACGGTGGTCGAGGGACGTATGGTCGGCATCAATCCATACGGCCAGCCGGGCGTAGAGGCATACAAGAAAAACATGAACACATTGTTGCGAAAATGAACCCTTCAAAAAACCAAACGGTTCTGGCCTTTATGGCCCATCCGGACGATGCGGAGTTCCTTTGCGCCGGCACGTTGATCCGCCTGGCGGAGTCCGGCTGGAAGGTTCACATCGCCACGGTCGCATGCGGTGATTGCGGCACGACGACCGAGACCCCGCGGTCCATCGCTGCTCGCCGCACCAAGGAAGCCGCGACTGCGGCGGCGATGATCTCCGCCACGCACCACTGCCTAGGCGAACGCGACGGGTTCGTCGTGTACGACAAGCCGACTCTGCAAAACAGCTACGATCTGTTCCGCCGGATCACGCCGTCGTTGGTATTCACCCATGCGGCAAAGGATTATATGATCGACCACGAGATAACTTCCTTATTGGCCCGGGCGGCAAGTTTTCTCTATGCCGCGCCAAACGTATCTGCATTTCCGTTGCGGGAAGGTTCGTGCGTACCGCACCTGTACTATTGCGACCCGGTGGATGCGATCGACCCGCTGGGGAAGCTGGTCGAGCCGACCACGCTGGTAAACATCACAGACCAGCTCGAAAAGAAGACCGAAATGCTCGCCTGCCATGCCAGCCAGCGTGAATGGCTGCGGGCACATCACGGAACGGACGAATACATCGACTCGATGCACCGCCACGCAACCATGCGAGGCAAGCAGATGGGTGTGGCCGCTGCCGAGGCATTCGTGCAGCACATGGGACATGCATATCCACACGATGATCTGCTGGCCGGTTTGTTCGGCGAATAGTTACAGAAAAGGAGATTACAAATGGCTCGACCTATCAGCAAAGTTGCGCCCGACTGGTGGGATTATACCACGCTGGACACGGAAATTTTGGACGATGCGGCGAAGCTGACCGCCGAGGACATCGAGCAGATGTCGCGGGGCGGCTTTACGGTGGTGATGTATGACACCGTCGAAGAGTTCTACCTGGCCGAGGCCCTGGAATACATCAATGCGTGGCGGCAGTCGACCGAAGACAATCCGGTGGGCATTTGCGGCCCGATCGGTCCGACCGAGCAATTGCCGCTGGTTGCCCGGCTGGTCAACGAGTTGGAGTTGGACATTCGCAGCGCACATTTCTGGGGTATGGACGAATGGGTCGAGGCCGGTCGGCCGGTGGCTGCAACACATCCGTTGAGTTTTTTGAAGGCTGACATGGAACTGTGCTTCAACCGCATTACCCCGGAGCTTGTCATGCCGGAGTCGAACCTGCACTTTCCGGCCGGCGACCTGGACGCATACAGCGACAGTTACGACACGGTGCGCTGCGCGATAATGCAAGGCGGCCAGGGCGAGGTGAAGCACTGGGCGTTCAACGATCCGCCCAGGCGAGAAGGGCAGTATCAAGACTCACCGCCGACGCCGGAGGAATACCGCAAGCTGAAAACCCGTATAACCGAACTGCACCCGATGACGGTGATCCAAAACGCCCGGACCTCGGGCGGAGGGCAGGTGTCGCTGGTCCCGACCGCCGCAGCGACCGTCGGACCGGTCGAGACCTGGAAGGCCGAGAAGGTTTCCGTTTGGCATTGCGGCTGCCACGACAACCCGTTCGGCATGAGGCTTTCAACGATGATGATCTCGAAAAAGATTCCGGATTCATCAGTGCCGATGTCACTGCTGGCCGACCACCCGAACGTGCAATTCAATTTTTACCGCCCGGGCATCGGGACGGTGGAGTCGGAGATGCACTGATCTGTTCAAACCGTTTAGCATCCGCCGGCACGGCGGATTGATATCATGTCTGCAACTTCGTACACTGTTAGTGTAAGGTCATGCGATTTTGATGCAAAAGGAGGTAAAGGTAATGGGACGAATCTCGGCATCGGTCAAGATCGAGAATCTGTCGGATTCCGACAAGAACATCCGTTGCGATGCGTTGGTCGATACAGGCGCCGGCTATATGATACTTCCGAGTGCTTGGCGTGAACGCCTGGGCGATTTGGAGGAGATCGAGACGATCGACCTGGAAACCGCCACCCAAGACGTGGTTCAGGGCATTATCTGCGGCCCTGTCCGTATCCAGGTGGAAGGATTCCGTCCAATCTACAACGAAGTCTTGTTTGTGGACATGAAACCGGAAACCGGAATCTACGAACCCTTGATCGGATACATCGTACTCGAGCAATGTCAAGCCGCTGTGGACATGATGGGTCACAGACTGGTGCACGTGAAACGGATGGATTTGAAGTGATCTCTGCCGGCAAACCATCCGGCGGGAGTCAAGCCTCTTTCAAAAAGTGGTTTGAGGGCCGCAAGGTTGATTTGGGGTCAGGCCAACAGTAATCAGTAGCGATGACTCACAACACGGGGTTACGCTGTTATCCCCTTCGTCAGTGCCATAAACGCCGTCTCCAAGTTGATCTCATCTTCCTTGAACTCGACCAGTTTGCACCCGGCCTTGATAAGCAGCGTGGGCAGGTCGCTGTAGTCCTCGACGTCCTCGGCCAGCGTGGCGAATATCCGCCCATCGCGCAGCTCGACGTTCTCGACCGATGCGTGTCCTTCGAGCAGTCCGGCGGCTACCTCCCGCTTGCCCGCCACGCGAATGTTAAGCAACGTGCACCGGCGGACCTGCTTCATCACGTCGGCCACGTTCGCCGAGACGAGCAGCTTGCCGCGCTCGATTATGCCGACCTTGTTGCAGATGTCGGCCAGCTCGGGCAGGATGTGGCTGGAGACCATGATCGTCTTGCCCAGTCCGCGAAGTTGCTTCAGCAGCCCGCGCATCTCGATCCGCGCACGCGGGTCCAGCCCGCTTGCCGGCTCGTCCAACAGCAACACCTGCGGGTCGTGCAACAGCACCCGGGCCAGGCCGAGCCGCTGGGTCATGCCGCGCGACAGGCTGGTGACCAAGGCGTCGCGCTTGTAGCCCAGTTCGACCAGATCGAGCGTATCGCTGCAAATCTTCCGCCGTGCCGGCCCCTTGATGCGATACGCGGCGGCGAAGAACTCCAGGTACTCGATCACTTTCATGGCGTCGTACACGCCGAAGAAGTCGGGCATATAGCCGATCAGCCGGCGGATTTCCTTCGGGTGCGTGTAGATCGAGTATCCGCACACGGTCGCCTCGCCCCAGGTCGGCTGCAACAGCGTGGCCAGAATGCGCATGGTGGTTGTTTTGCCCGAGCCGTTCGGACCGATAAATCCAAACAGGTCGCCCTGGCTAAGCTCCAGCGTAAGGTTGCTCACGGCGTGCAGTTGGCCGTAGATTTTCGTTAGGTCTTGGGTTTGGATCATTGAGGTCAGGGGCTAGGGGCTAGGGACTAGGGGTCAGGAGGCAGGGG
>DAOWNK010000212.1 GCA_030642635.1 Pirellulales bacterium | reverse complement strand
GTATAGATTTTCAATCCGGGCTGTATTAAAGCTGCTTGACCGGCGCACCAGGCCGTGCACCTCGTAGCCCTTGCCAAGCAGCAACTCGGCCAAATAGCTGCCGTCCTGGCCGGTAATTCCGGTGATGAGTGCTTTTTTCACTTGATGTAGTATCCTGGAAATGCGAAAAACGTAGGCTGGGTCGAGCGTAGCGAGGCCCACCAATTTGTGAAAGTTACCTCAAAAGGTGGGCCTCGCTGCGCTCGACCCAGCCTACGAATTCTTCGGTTCCTCTTCTTTTCCCTCGCTGTTACCTTCTTGCGGCACTCGCTTTACCGCAATCAGCGTGTCGCCGGCGTCTAGGTTCATAATCCGCACGCCTTGGGTGTTGCGGCCGACGATACCGATCTCGGCGGCACGGACACGCTGTATCTTACCTCGGGCGGTCATCATCATCAGCTCATCCTGCTCGTAGACGCGAACGATTCCGATCACCGGGCCGTTGCGTGTCGTGGTCTTGATATCGCGTAGTCCCTTGCCGCCGCGACGTTGCGTGCGATAGCACCGCTGGCCTGAATAACTCTCGCCTGGGTCGGTTCCTTCTGGCTCCTGCTCCGATTCCGCACTCGGCTTTTCCTCGGCGAGATATTCCGCATCATCGCCGGCAAGGTTCGGCCCGAAGGGTGTACGCTTGCCGTAGCCGTTCGCACAGGTGGTCAACAGGCACGACTCCGGATCGGCCACGACCATGCCGACCACTCGATCGTTGCCGGCCATGCCGATCCCCTTCACGCCGCTGGAGTTTCGTCCCATGGGCCGGGCGTCGGACTGCTTGAAACGGATGGCCATTCCATTGGCGGTCGAAAGGACCAACTCGTCGCCCGGCTTTGTCACCACAACGTCAACCAACTCGTCGCCCTCGCGTAGCTTGATGGCGATAATGCCGCTGCGCAGCGGACGGCTGTAGGCCTTAAGCGGCGTCTTCTTGACCAGTCCGCGCGCGGTTGCCATCACAAGGAAGTGGTCCGGCCGGTCGAAATCCTTCACCGCCCGGCAGTCGGTAATCTGCTCGCCGTCGGCAAGGTTCAGCAGGTTGACCACTGCCCGGCCTCGGCTGTCGCGGCCGAGTTGCGGCAGGTCGTACACCGTGCGCCAATAGACCTTACCGCGGTTGGTGAAAAACAGCAGGTATGCGTGCGTGCTGGCGACGAACAAATGTTGTATGGGGTCTTCCTCTTCGGTTTTGGCGCCCTTCAGTCCCTTGCCGCCGCGACGCTGTGCCCGATAGGCCGTCACCGGGGTGCGCTTGATGTACCCCTTGCTGCTGATCGAGACGACCATGGTCTCCTCGGTGATGAGGTCCTCCAGGTCGATATCCCCGATCTCCTCGCCGCTTATTTCCGTGCGGCGCGGTTCGCCGTGCTTGCGTTTCAGTTCTCTCAGGTCGTCGCGGATAATGTTCAGAATATTTTGTTCGTCGGATAGGATACGGTTGTACTGGGCGATTTTTTCCAGCAGTTCGCGATGTTCGTTGCCGAGTTTTTCCTGCTCCAGGTTGACCAACTGTCCGAGCGTCATTTTCAGTATGGCGTCTGCCTGCACCGGAGTGAGCGTATATGTATCGTTCCGCCCGCGTTCCTCCTGGAAGACGGCAAACCCCTCGTCGCCCAGTGCCCGGCGCAGCATGGCGGCCGGTGCAGCGATTTCCATAAGCCGCCGCTTGGCCTCGGCCTGGGTCGAGGAAGAGCGGATCACACGGATCACCTCGTCGATGTTCGCATGGGCAAGCAGCAGTCCCTCGACCGTGTGCTTCCGCTGCCTTGCCTTGGTCAGCAGGAACTGCGTGCGGCGGCGGATTACCACGGCACGATGACGAACGAACTCCTCCAGAAGTGCCTTAAACGACATCACACGCGGCTTGCCGTCGACCAACGCCAGTAAGATGACCGAAAAACTCTCCTGCAAGGGCGTGAATTGGTAGAGTTGGTTGAGCACGATGTCTGGGTCAGCGTCGCGTTTCAACTCCAGAACCAGTCGGACCGGCTCTTTCAGGTCGCTTTCGTTTCGGCTTCCGGCGATGCCGGCCACCTTGCCGTCGCTTACCGCCGCGGCAATCCGCTGCTCGACCCTGTCCCGGGCCTGCTGGTATGGAATCTCGCTTACGATAATTCTAGTGCGGTTCTTGCCGAACTGCTCGATGCGGGTCCGGGCGCGCAGCACTATCGAGCCGCGACCGGTGTGGTAACCGCGTCGGATGCCGCTGCGGCCGCAGATTACCCCGCCGGTCGGAAAGTCCGGGCCGGGGCAAATCTCCAGTAACTCGTCGATCGAAACGTCCGGCTCGTCGATCACTCGGATCAAGGCGTCGCAAACCTCGACGAGATTGTGCGGCGGAATAGACGTGGCCATACCCACTGCGATACCGTTCGCACCGTTTACCAACAGGTTGGGGAACTTCGACGGCAGCACGGTCGGCTCGGTCCGGCGTTCGTCGTAGGTCGGTACGTAATCGACCGTGTCGAGCTTGATGTCCTCGAGCATCAACGAGGAGATCGGCGATAGCCTGGCCTCGGTGTATCGCATGGCCGCCGGCGGCAGCCCGGCAATCGACCCGAAGTTGCCCTGCTTATCGACCAGCACGTGCCGCAAGTTCCACTCCTGGGCCATGCGGACAAGCGTGGGATAGATAACACTCTCGCCGTGCGGGTGGTAGTTTCCGCTGGTATCGCCGGATATTTTGGCGCACTTGACCCGGCTCGCGCCCGGGCCGATGTTCAGGTCGTTCATCGCCACCAGAATGCGCCGTTGCGAGGGTTTCAGCCCGTCGCGCGCGTCCGGCAGCGCACGGCTGACGATTACGCTCATTGCGTATGTCAGGTAACTGCCCTTAAGCTCTTCCTCGATTGGCAGTTGCAGCAGGTTGCCCTCGGCGTCGTTGTCGTCCGGCAGATTGTCGCCTTGCTCTGGCGGATTATCCGGTAGATCGGGGTCGGTGGCCAACTGGAGTCCTTTCGGCAGTTTTGGCCGCCGTACCGGCGGCCGCTAAACGTGTACAAGCGTATCCCCCCGGACCGCAGTCCGGGGGCGTTTTATACTGTATTCACAAATCGAGCCTTGATTATACCGATTCGGCCGCAGATGTGATAGTATGGATTAAACGAAAAGGAGCGCCAAATGGAGTGTAAACAATCGCAAAACCTGAAATCGTGCAATTGCACCTACGATCCCTGCTCGCGGAAGGGGATTTGCTGCGATTGCGTAAGCTATCACCTCCGTATCCGACAGCTTCCAGCATGTTGCTTCCCGGATGATGCGGAGCGGACGTTCGATCGGTCATTCGAGCATTTTGCCAAGCTAGTGGCTGATAATCGCGTGTAGCCGCTTGCGGCTTCGCAGTGTCGTGCGCGACCACCGCAAAGCGGCTTTACAGTAGGTGCGAGTCCCACCGAGACGGTCGGTCCGCCGTCCATCTTGAACTCATACAGGCTCATCTCGCCGTAAAGGCAGCTGATACCCAGCAGCAGGGCAATCAGCGCGATGATAAGCAATACCGTGTAGACGTCTGCGCGAGGACGGCGATACGGTCCGCCCGGCTTGCTAGCGAATTTTGGAAGTAACACGATCGCCTCTTTGGACGTTGCTTTTTCGATAGTTCGGATCGACCTTGCAGGCAGCCTTGTCGTACGAGGTTTTCACCACGTGGATTCGACCGACGTAAGTGCTGCTGCCTCCGGCAGTGCGATAGACCTCCAGCGAATGGCCTTCTTTCAGCCCGTCGTCCGATCCGATCGAGATTTCGACCAGACTCGGCTGCGGCACGGCCAGCACTATTCCGTCGACCTGTGGAGGGAAGGAATCGAGGCTCATGTCCTTATCATGGCCGAAATGCCTCAGCACTTGTTTCGCCTTGCTGAGGTCTGCGTCCAAGGACGTCTGGCGTGCATTCAGCCGCTGGCGTTCGTTGATTGCCTGGTGCAGTTCGTCCGTCAGTCGGACGACTTCTTTGAAGTGGCCGTCGCGGTCTTTTTGTGCCTCGGCCACACTTGTCCGCAGCTTGAGCACCTCGTCGCGGAGCGATACAAGCGTGGTTTGCGTGGCCTTCATGGCAGCCACTGCCTCGCGTTGATCCTTGACGAGTTGCTCGTGTTTTTGGCCGAGTTGTGCATGTTGGCCCTTGATCAGTTCGTATTGGCTTTCCAGCTTGGCCACTGCCTGATCTTTGGCCTTTCGTTCCGCCTCGACGTCGCCTTCGAGTTGGATTTTTTGGTCCTTGAGTTTTTGGTTTCGGTCCCCCAGCTTCTTCACTACGTATGTCAAACCAAGGTTCTTGCCCGGTCGGACCTGGTCCTCGGGAAGCAAGACGACTTCCTTCCAGTTTCTGTGCGTGGCGTAGACCGCCACGGCAAACCCCATAAACGCCAAGCTCATGATAAGGATGAGCACTGTAAGTATTTTTCCGACAAGATTCATCGAAGGCCTCTTTTATTCCGGTTGCGCAATCGACAGATTATGCTCACTCTTCCTACACTGTGGCCGTAAAACAAAACTCTCCGTAGAATATTAGTATAACTTCCCCCAATTTCTCGTGTCAACCAGAATACCCTCTAAGCTGGAGGGTTTGGGTCGGCCTGTGAAAGTTTTTGCGGCCTCACCAGCGGGCGAGCTATTGACGTTAGTTGTTGCAGGAAAAGGAGTTACGCTAATTGTCGCTCTGAAATGTTGCCCGGTTTGTAACACTTCAGCCATCTGAAATGTAAGCCACGTAAATTCAACATTTATAGCCCTGGCCGGTAGGCCCGGGACGCCCTGCCAAGGAAATAACATTACGCCTTGGTAATTCAAAACGTCCCGGGCCTACCGGCCAGGGCTATTAACAAAAAACCAAGAATCGATTTTAATTGGCTGAAATGTTACTTGGTTCTTAACCGCCCCAGTGTCCATTCTCGGGTCTTTTGTATACAGACAAACAGCACGGGAACGACGATCAGGCTCAACAGCGTTGACGAAAGCATGCCGCCGAAAACGGTTGTACCTAACGACTGTCGTGTTGCCGCAAGCCTGTGCCGAGATCGGAATCCGCCGGTCAGTGGTCGGCTATCAGTTATCAGCTTTTGAAAACAACGTTGTTTGCGGGTTTTCAGACTGATACCTGGCCCCTAAATACTTTTTGCCTCCCATTGTTTCACCGCGTGCAAAATGCTCTTGGCACCGTCCTTCGCGTGCGTAAGTGGTTGCCGGACAGGTGGTTGCGTTGGTGGGTGTTTTGCGTTTCGCACTGGCGGGATTTGTTGTCAAGTGCAATTCACACCCCGACGGATCATCGTAAGTACTGTCGCAAAGCCACGTTAGGTTCAATGAAACCTGCACGGGTTTTGGCCGCCCAAAACGTGCAAAACTCCACGGTTCGTAGTAAGGCGATTCACCGGGTTCCGAGTGTTCCGACGGGGATAACCACGTACATCAACTTGCAAGTGCCGTTTCTCTGGGGTTTTGCGAATTGTTGGATATTTTGGATATATGTTTTGCCTGTCCAATAATTCCAATCGGCCGCTGCCGACGGTCGCAAATTGTTACCCGACACCGACTTACAGTGTCGGGCACTCGGCAATCACGCGTTGCCGAAACACTTGTCAAGTGTAATTTCCTTCGGCCGGCCGTCGCCGCAACTCTCTGCGTTGCAACGAGTTACAGCGGCGCGAATTATTGGACGTTTTAGCCGCCCCAAATTCCAATAATTC
>DAOWNK010000111.1 GCA_030642635.1 Pirellulales bacterium | reverse complement strand
GCCACGAGTTACGTCACACCGGCGGGACGCCGGTGCCACTGGCCGGCCGCTGGCGCCACTGGCCGGCCGCCGGCGCCACTGGCCGGCGCCGCCGGATTTTTCTACTACGGCTGCTTGCTCAGCGAGAAGATCGGCAGCAGCAGCGCCAGACCAATGACCCCTACGACCACGCCCATTATGCTGATCATAATCGGCTCGATCATGCTGGTGGTGGCCTTGATCGAGGTCTCCACCTCGCGGTCGTAGTAGGTGCTGACGCGCTGAAGCACGGAGTCGAGTTTTCCGGTTTCTTCGCCGGAGGCGATCATTTGGACCAAGACGTTTGGGAACAGCGGGTTGCCTTGCAGAATCTCGCAGATTCGCCGTCCGCCGGTGACTTCCTCTAGGACCTCTTCCCAGAGTTTTTCGTAGTAGTAGTTGCCGGAGACCTCGCCGGCCAGTTTGAGAGATTCCATAATCGGCACGCCGCTGGCGAGCATGGTGCCGAGCGTGCGTATGCTGCGGCTGATGGTGACCTTTCGGGACATCGGCCCGATGATCGGCACGTTGATTTTTACCCAATCGAGTATTTTTCTACCCGGCTCGGTCCGTTTGCCGTAAATGAATCCGACGATCAACAAAACAAACCCGATCAGCCACAGATACCAGTAGCCCAGCATGGCGTCGGAGGCGGCCATCATCATCAGCGTCGGGCCGGGCAGTTCGGTCCCCTTCGATTTGAACAGCGGTGTGAACTTCGGCAGGATATACGTCAGCAGGAAGATGGTCACACCGACGGCCACGACCATCATAACCGCCGGATAGGCCATTGCGGCTTTAACCTTGCCGCGGGTTTCGACCTCCTTGCGAAGGTAGTCGGCGATGCGCTCCAGCATCGGCCCGAGCGTTCCGGTCGCCTCGCTGGCCTTTACCAGCGACACGTATGTTTTGTCGAACAGCTTCGGGTATTTTGCCAGAGCGGTTGAAAAGTCCTCGCCGCCTTCGACGGCATCGTTCAGTTCGGCAAGCACCTTTTTAAGCGTCGGGTTGGTCTCCTGCTCGATGATACCGCCCAGCGCGGTGGAAAGCGTAATGCCGGTATCCACCATAATGGCCAACTGGCTGGTGACGTAGATGACATCGCTTTTGGAAATCCGCTTTGGGAACAACTCCATGCCGGAATCTTCCTCGTCGATCTCGAGAATCTGGAAGCCGTCGCGGCGGAGCTGTTGCGTGGCCTCGTCGATGCCGGCGGCCTCGACTGTGCCTTCGTGGGTGTTGCCCAACGGATCGCGGACTTTGTATTGAAAGGTCATGCGTATTACTTAGTCCCTCACATCTCCGGCGATATGGAAAATTTCTTCCACGGTGGTTATTCCTTCGCGGACTTTTCGGAAGCCATCGTGTCCGAGCGTGATCATGCCGTCGCGACCGGCGATTTTTCGGGTGTTTCCGACGGTCGGATCGGAGACGACCGCATCGCGCAGCTCGTCGTTTATCACCAACAGTTCATGGATGCCGAGCCGTCCCTTGAAACCGGTATTGCGGCAATTTTTGCACCCGACGCCGCGGTGGAATTCCTCAAACTCGTACCCCATTTTGTCGAGCGCCTTTCTGATGGTTCGGGCGGGTTCGTAGGTTTGCCGGCACTTCGGGCAAATGCGTCGGACCAGCCGCTGGGCCAACACCATGTTCAGTGCAGCGCCGATCAGGTACGGCTCTATGCCCATGTTTATCATCCGCGTGATGGCCGAGCAGGCGTCGTTGGTGTGCAGCGTGCTGAAGACAAGGTGTCCGGTAAGCGCGGCCTGGATGGCGGTCCGTGCGGTTTCCTCGTCGCGTATTTCGCCGACCATAATCACGTCGGGGTCCTGTCGCAGCAATGTCCTAAGCGCCTTGGAGAACGTCATGCCGATTTTGGTCTGCACCTGGAACTGGTTGATAAGCGGCAGGTAGTACTCGATAGGGTCTTCGACCGTGCAGACGTTGTTTTCCATCGAGCTGATCGAGTTCAGTGCGGCGTACAACGTGGTCGATTTTCCGCTGCCGGTCGGCCCGGTGACCAGGATGATTCCGTTTGGGGCACGAATGTTTTGCTGAAACTCGCTTAAAATATCTTCGGCAAAACCGAGGTTTTCCAGGTTAAGCGAAACGCTTCGAGTGTCGAGCACCCGGATTACGGTTTTCTCGCCGGCCGTGGTGGGAAACGTGCTTACGCGCAGATCGATTTTGCGCCCTTCGAGCATCACGTGCACACGTCCGTCCTGCGGCAGCCGGCGTTCTGAGATATCCATACTGCCCATGATCTTAATACGGCTGGTAATCGCAGCCAGCAGGTGTTGCGGCACCTCGAGCGACTTGTACAGCTTGCCGTCGATTCGGTATCTCACGCGAGTGCAGCGTTCGGCCGGCTCGATGTGTATGTCGCTGGCCCCTTCCTTCACCGCATTGAAGATAACGTAGTTGACCAGCCGGATCACCGGCGACTGGCCGGCAATCTCCTCCACGTCGCTGATGTCTTCGATGGCCTCCTCGATCAGCGTGACGTCGGCGCCTTCAGAATCCTCGATAATGTCGTCGATTACGAAGACCTTCGAGTTCGGCAGCGTGGTGATCATCCGCCGAATGTCCTTGGGCGTGGCGGCCACAATCTGCACCTGCATACCGGACAGCCCGCGTATCTCGTCGACAAGGAACAGGTTCGACGGCTCAGAGACGGCGATGGTCAACGTATCGCGGACGACGAACAGCGGCAGCACCAGGTTCTGCTCGACGTACTCGCGCGGCAGAACGTCGATGATCTTCGGATCGAACAACCTTGCTTCGAGCTTTGCGTATGGAACGCCGTACTCGGCGGCCAGGCACTCGACGATCTGGTCCTCGGTGCAAAGCTCCTGATCGACGAGAATTTCTCCGAGCAGCTTGTTCCGGTTGCCTTGCTTCTGCCGATCGAGCGCAGACTGCAAGTCCTCTGCCGAGACGTACCCCCGTTCCAGCAGCAACTCGCCGAGTCGTCGCGATGTGAAGGTTGCAGTGCTCATTGGCAGGGGCCAGGGGCTAGGGGCCAGGGGTCAGGAGCCAGGGGTTAGGGGCCAGGGGTTAGGGGCCAGGGGTTAGGGGCCAGGGGTCAGAAAACATTTTGCATCAAATCTCCGGTCCCTGGCCCCTGACCCCTGGTCCCTACTTTCTCACTGAAAACTCTTAACGGCATCTATCACACTATCGAACACTTCAAGTTGTTGATCGAGTCGTGTAATCTCAAATATCTTCCGGTTATTGGCGTTGGTTGCAGCGATTTTCACCTCGCCGCCGCTCTCGCGCAGCGTGTCCTGAGCGTTTAACATGGCCGTCAGTCCCTTGCTGTCGAGCGTTTCGGTGTTGTCCACGTCGAATACGACGTTGTTGCGATCAAGTGTCGTCACGCATGTCTCGAAATCGTCGCACTGGTCGGCGCCAAGCTCCTCGGGCGTGTGCACCACGATAACCTCTCCGAAGATTTCAGTTGGTAGGTTCATGGGTATAGGAATTAGGAATTAGGGATTGGGGGTTGCCGCTTGCGGCTTCGCAACTGCCGAGGTCTCATCAACCAATATCTCATCTACTTTTTTCAGCAATTCTCGCGGGCTGAACGGCTTGGCGACCACCGCGATGACGTTCCACTTTTCTGCCATCTCTTCATGCGAAAGCTCATATCCCTTGGCCGTGAGCATCAGCACGGGCAGGTCCTCGGTGTCGGGATTCTCGCGAACACGCTGTACAAGGGCGAAGCCGTCGAGCCGGGGCATTTGGCAATCGGTGATGAGGATATCGGGTTTTTGTTCCTCGATGGCCTCCCACGCCTCTTCACCGTCGCCGGCGATTTGGACGTCGTAACCGGCTTTCTTGAACTTGAATTCGGCTGCTCGAAGAATGTGGATTTCGTCGTCGCAGAGCAAAATACGTTTTGACATGGTTATCTCCTCGGTTCGGTTCGATTAACTGTTTATCTGCCCTGCATTTGGTAAAGTTATGGCAAAGATGCTTCCTTCGCCCAGGGTGCTTTCGACTGTAAGGCGTCCGGAATGTACGTCCTCGACAATGTGTTTCGCCAGCGGCAGCCCAAGCCCGGTGCCGGTGGCCATGGTCTTGTCCTTCTTGACGCAATAGAATTTTTCGAACACCCGCCGTGCGTCTTCTTCGCTCAGCCCGACGCCGGTATCCTGGACCTCGAAGCGTAGTTCCTGGTCGACCATGCGGCTGCGCAGCGTAACTTTTCCGCCGTTGGGTGTGTACTTAACGGCGTTGCCGAGCAGGTTTATTGCCGCTTGCAGCAGCATGTCGCGGTCGGCCAGCACGCCGAGATACATTGGGCTGAGGTCTTCGACCAGTTCGATTTGCTTGGCTTCGGCCGCCGGCTGGACTACGTGCAGGGCCTCTTCAAGAAGTTCGTTCAACGACCGAGTTTGCTTGCTGACGTTTACCACGCCGGCTTCGATCCGTGCTATGTTCAGCATATTATCGACCAGCCGCTGAAGCCGGTCGGCCTGGCTGCTTATGATCCCAAGGAATTCCTCTTGCGTCTGCTCATCCTCGGCGTCGCCGTCGGCAAGCAACTCGACGTAGGCCTTGATGCCCGCCAAAGGCGTTTTCATCTCGTGACTGACGGCGGAGACGAACTCGGCGTTGCACTTTTGCAATTCCTTCTGATCGCCGATATCGCGCAGCACCGCCACGGCGCCGCTGGCCGCCGAAGCATCGCCGTCGGATTCGTCCACCGCAGCCGATAGTTTAGCGGCAGTTGCCCGATACCATCGCGATTGGCCGTGCCGGTCGGTAATCTCGATCTCGTCGGTACGATTGCCCGTCGTCTTACGACGGGAAGCCGTCTTCAGCAGTTCGACCAACTTCTGGCAACGTACCACTTCGGCCAGTACACGATTTTCCGTCTCATCGGCGGCATCAAGCTGTAACAAATCGTCGGCGCTGTTGTTGGCAAGCACCAACTCGTCGTAATCGTCGATAACGACGATCGGTTCTGAAAGTTCTGAAAATATTTTTTTGATCTTTAGACACTCGTCCGTGGCACGGCGAATGCGAATTTCTGAAGCCGCGCAAGTGTGTTCCAGATCTTGTACCTGTCCGGAAAGGTTCAAGACGGTCTGACGGACATGATCGGCTATGGCGTACCACGGGTTGTATGACGACAGCGGCGGGATGTCGTCGCTGCGAAGTTCGCACGGATCGAGCCGGCAAAGGGCCTCGACGTAGCGTTCTGCCGCCTTGCGGCTCTGGTTTTGGTGGTACATCCACAGGATGACCAACACCCCGGCAACGGCCGGACACGCACCAAGCAAAGTAAGGCGGACCAGCCAGAAATCAGCGCCAAACAACATCCCGCCCACGCCGGAGGTCACCAAAGCACCGGCAAGCAGCACAATTGCAACGGCAAGCAGATTGTTATGCTTAAAATAGTTCACTACATACCTTCGGTTCGGATTTTGGCAGAATCCAGTGGCACCGGCGTCTCGCCGGTGGCATACAAGTAATAACAAGCTCCGCCACACCGGCGGGACGCCGGTGCCACTTGATTTACATGATTGCCACTGGATTTACATGCGCGTGGCGAAACCCACCCAACGGACAAGAAGGGAAAACGCACCCTCTCCTACCGCTGAACGGTGTATCTCGGGTCGAGTGTCCTGGCTCGCCCAAAATGGGCTTCGGACTCCTCGGACCGACCGAGTTTCGCCAACGTGCACCCCATCAAAAAGTAGGTCAGAGCACTCGATTTGTCCAACGAAAGCGCCCTTTGGAGTGCGATTTGGGAGGATTTGTAGTCGCCCAGTCGATAGTGGGCCGCGCCGAGAACGCGGTGCAGGGCGACGGAATTGGGGAATTGCTTTTCGGCGGCGCCGAGCAGCTCAACCGCCAGGGCAGGTTGGTTGTGTCGTAGGGCTGCTACGGCCTCAGAGATCGGAATTTGCGGGTTATTCGGACTTTCGGAAGTTTCTAAGGAAGTCTGCCGCACATGGCTCTCCGGAGGCGGCCCCAGCACGGTGACCGGCTGTCCTGAACTTTCAAACGCCTCAAACGCCGTGCAATGACCGACTGCGTACAGTTCATTGTCCGGTTCCAGTTGAACTGCACGCTCGTAGTATGGCAGTGCGTCGGCGGATCGGCCGGCCGCATCCAGCAGCAGACCCATCGTGTACTGCACCTGTGCGTTTTCCGGATGTGCCTCCAGCGCCAATCGACCATGCCGGAGTGCATCGTCCGGCCTGTTCTCGACAAGACACAGTTCGGCCGTCAACAGCAAGGCGTCGCGATGAGCCGGGTTGCGCGTCAAGATGCGTTTAAGCGACTGTTCGCATTTTGTCGTGTCATCCCGAAGCCACTCCGCGCGTGCGGCTTCGAACTCGGCGAAGTCGCGGTTCTGCTCGAATTGTTGAACGAATTCCGTATTTCGCTGTTCGCGCCGTTCGGTGATCCCGTCGGAGGAGACGGCGTCGATTATGGGCCGGGCGAACGGCATCCCTGCGCAGCCGACCACGGCAGAGAGTATCGGAGCAAACCATAACAACCCACAAAGCGATCGGCCGGGTGCGTTCATTTCAACCTCCTGGGCCGCAGGACGTCGGTCTTTCCGCCCGGTTGACCGGGGTCGAGTGGATGGAGCGTCATCGGTATCGGCGCCCGTGTCGTCGCCGGCGCTTCGAGTTCCAGTCCGTCCAGCAGCCACGGTGCGATGCTCTGGCCGTCCATTGGTGAGGCGACCGGCGGCGGCTGGTCACCCGCGCCGAGCGTATGCTTGCCGACCGGGTTGCCCAGCCAGATGTCGCTGCGCAGGTCGATCGCCGCGCGATTGAGCGGGTCGAAGTGTACCGACATTTCGGCGAACCTCAGTGCCGTATTTCGGTTGCCCGCCGCCCATGCGGCCTGGGCCAGACGGAAGTACTTTTTGGCGATATATCGCTTGTTGAACGGCGTCATTTTATTGGCGTAGAGGCTTTGTCGGCGGAAGAACTCACAAGCCGACTGTTCGCCTTCCTCGCACGTGTTCGGCTCGTAGACGATGTGAGGCGTGATCAGTATAAGGATTTCGCGTCGTTCGGTAGTCTCCGTCGAGGAACGGAACGCAAACCCGACCAACGGCAGGTTCCCGAACAACGGCACCTGGTTGGTGGTGTTTTGCAAGGTTTCGCGCATCAGCCCGCCGATAACCACAGTGCATCCGTCGCGGACCATGATATTGGTCGTCACCTGTGTGACTTCCTTGTTCGGCAGCGTGAAGCCTCCTTTTACTTCCACGTTTCCGTCGGACAACTCCGGGTGGATTTCCATGCGTATGATGCCGTCGGTCGAGATGAACGGCCGCAATCGCAGCAGGGCGCCGATGTCGAGGAACTCGACGCTCTCCGAGGTGCTGGTCTCGGTGATAGTGGTGCTGACGTATCCCTTCTGCTCGCCGATCTGGACCTCCGCCCGATGTTTGTTGATTACCATAAGTCTCGGCGCGGCCACCACGTTTGTGTCTCCGATAGATTCCAGTGCGTCGAGGAACGCCCCGAGGCTGCCGTCGAGGAAACCGATCTTAAGCGTGCCCTTCTCAAAATTGAATTTAGCCAGAGTCGACAGCGGATCTCCCCAGCCGAATTTGATATTCGGTTGGTTTCGCAGCAACTCGAAGTTCACGCCGTACTTGTCCTCGTCTTTGAGTTTTACGCTTAAGATCATGGCCTCGATGTGCACCTGCAACGGTCGGATATCGACTTCGCCGACCATCTGGTCGACCTCGGCCAGCACCGCCTCGTAGTCGCGTACGACGACGACCTCGCTGCCGGCATAGGAATCGCCGCCTGCGCCCGAGTCATCGGCCCCGATTCCCGACTCCGCCGGCGTCGAGACGCTCATCACGCCCACTTTCTCGCTCAGCAACGGTTGGATCAGCGCTTGCAGTTCGGCGGCAGTGACGTAATTCGGCCGGTAAATCCGCGTGCCGATCTTGTCCATCACCTGCTCCATGGAATTCAGATCGTCCGGCGTGCCGACGTAGATGAACTTGCCGTCGCGCCGGGCGGCGTAGCCGTTCGACGTAAGAATGGCCTCCAACGCACTCTCGATGTCCACTCCTTTAAGCGATGCGGAAACCTTGCCGGTGACGTTTTTGCCGGCCAATATGTTCAGGTCGCCCTGCACGCTGAGCAGCTTCAGCACCTTTCGGATGTCCTCGTCGTTGATGTCGATCGACAGCAGCCCGTCCTCCTTGCCGTCGATGGTGGTGCGTGTGACGGATTCGTCAGGCTCCGGCGGCGTACTGTTTTGCGCGGGTTCGAGGTCGGCGGTCGGGCCGGCCGCCGGCGGCAAGGCACCCTGACTCGCCGGCAAGGAAGATTGACCCAAGAGCTGCTGCACCTGGGCGCCAAGCTGCTGAATATGCTCCTTGTTGATCCTGGGTAAGAACTGTTGTGCGTAGGACAAATACGGTTGGACCACTATCGGGCGGCCGATGTGGTTCTTGTCATCCACATTTAGCGGCGTGGCTCGCCCCGCGCGTTCAGTGTTTAGCGGCGTGGCTCGCCCCGCGCGTTCAGATATATCGTCCGGCGGTGCAGCCGAGAACCCGACACCAAGCGCCAAACCAATACCTGCCGCAGCAAACAGACCCAGCAGCACAATGCGAGAGGTTTTCATGTGTTTGTCGTCCGTGACAAGTAGCCCCTACTTCCTTCCATACAATTCAATTTTCTCCGAGTCGATCGGAACAGGAATCCTCAACTCGAACCGATCTGAGTTCCGCTGGAGCACCACCATGCGGTGCTGCACTTCGACGAGCCTGAACTCGTACCGTCGGTCGTCCTTTGTTACATTGACGAGCCTGCCCAACTCGACGATTTTTCCATTTATTTGCGCCAAGCGGCGGTGTGTTCCGATGATCGTGCTGGACAGCACGAGTCCCAACTCCTCCGGGGTCAGGTCTTTTTGTACCGTTTCGGGTTCAACCTTCGGCTCGACCGTTTCCTCGACCACCTCCGGCCTTTGCATCTGAAACGGATCGCGTTTATTGATGATTGTGTTCGCCGTCGAGGTCAGCGGGTCGTCCTCCATCCATTCGACCACCTGCCGCCAAGGGTGCTGAGGGGCTTCTGTTTTCTGCTGCATGGTTTTGGACTTTTCCGCATGTCCGATCGGCATGTCCGGCGGCGTGTCGGTGTCCGACTCGACGGCTTCCGCGGTATTTTCACCGTCCGAGGCCACCCATCCCCACACCAGTGGCGCCCAAAACCACAGCGCAACGGCCGCCAACAACCCCAAAACGGCAGCCTTTTTAGGATTGGCCGTTACCTCGCGACGCAACTGTTTTGTTAGTTTGTTCAGAGCGACCATTGCGATATATCGGTTATTCAGTGTGTTTGACGTAATCGGAATTTTCTGGATTATCGGCAAAAATGACCAAGATTAACTCGCAGTCTACAAATCCCTTGGTCGCATCTATTTTTCCCAAACTAAGATCATTTACCCAGATTGCCCCGGGCATTCCCTCCAAACCCCGCAAAAACTCGAAAACCTCTGCGAAGGCACCGGTGCATCCCACCGAT